>NZ_JBIMEV010000008.1:0-131256 GCF_051262595.1 Salipaludibacillus sp. CF4.18 | reverse complement strand
TCGGACCCGCCATATTTTACCATAAAGAAGGCTTCTCAAAAGGTCAAACGACCTCTTGAGAAGTCTGTTTTTGTAGATATTGTTGTTTTTGTGAGAAGATTTGAAGAAGCGGAATTCGACATATCCTGTGGGAAGAGCAATTGCTGAAGACCAGAGGTTCCTGGCAGATTGAAGGATTGCCTGCGAAAAGAATCTGCCTTCTAAAAAATAATATAAAATTTTGTTGAATTTTATAATAGGAAACATTTTTGGTTATCCTTTTTCTTTGCTACAATAGAAAAAGTAGCTTAGTTCGAGAGAAAAGAGGAATAGATTCATGACTTCATCGGCAGATTTTTTACTTCAATTGTTTAAATTTATATTTGTTACCTTTCTGGTTTTTGTTGTATCAAGCGTCGTTAATACTTTAATTTCACAACTATTTGGCGGAATGGATTTGTTAACGGAAGGAATCGTTGCAACAACATTTTTCGCTTTACAAACAGCAGCTGTTTTTCTAGTCGTTACTGTATTTTTTCGTAATAAAACACAGCTATCAGGCTGGTTTTTTAGTAAAGATCTAACAGCTTTACCAAAAAAGAAAGTTAAGCAATTATTTATTATCAGTGCAGGTGCAATAATCGGTTCCTACGTTTTACTCCTAGTAAACGCGATGTTAACTTAAATTAAAATTGTATTTATCGTAGCTGCTGAAAAAGTCGACTCTATTACTTTTTCTAGCAGTTTTTTCTAGTTAAGTAGGAAAGTATAGAAGACAGCTATCTTTACGCTATGCGTGTCAAGGGAAACACACCTCCTTTCGAGTAGCACCTACACGCACTACGTAGGTACTAGTGAGTGGCGAAAGCTCACGCTGTATCTAATAAAAGACGGCACTGCAGTTTTTCTTATGTTAGATCGTAGATACTCTCACACACGGCATACTTCTTATAAAGAATTTGATATAATTAACAGATTAGATTGTGGCAACAGGAGGAGTACATCGTGAGAAAGTGGAATTGCTTTTATATTTTATTATTACTAATAATCAGTGGTTGTGGTCAAAATGATGATCCCGCATCCAATTCCGATAATAAGCTAACGGTAGCAGCTGCAGCCGATTTAGTGCCCGCGTTTAATGATATTGGAGAAAAGTTCACCGAAAAGACAGGGACTGAAATAACTTTTTCCTTTCATTCTACGGGGCAATTAGCGGATCAAATAGAGAATGGGGCACCATTCGACGTTTTTGCTGCTGCAAATGTTTCATTTATCGACCGTTTAAGAGAGGCAGGTTTCATTGTTGAGGGGACGCAAGCAACCTATGCCTATGGCAAATTAGGGTTAACTACATTAAAAGATTCTGGTATTAAATTAGATTCATTGGAAGATTTAAAGGCAGAGGAAATTGTAAATATTTCGATTGCAAACCCGGAACACGCCCCTTATGGAATGGCAGCTAAAGAAATTCTTGAGAATGCCGGAGTTTGGGGAGAAGTAAAGGATAAAGTCGTTTATGGACGCAATATTTCCGACGCTTTGGTGCAAGTGGAGACAGGGAACGCAGAGGTTGGTCTAATTGCCCATTCTTTGGCGATGTCTCAAGAGGATACGTTTGACTTTTTATACATAGATGAAGAATTATATGAGCCGCTGGAACAATCAATTGCGATTATAGAAGGATCTGATCAAGAAGAGTTAGCCAAGGTGTTTATGGCCTTCGTGTTGGAAGCCGAAGGAAAAGATATATTAGAATCACACGGTTTTGAAACTCCGGAGGGTGAATAGAATGGGCGATATTAATCTTTTTCCGTTACTTCTCTCGCTAAGAGTATCGATCACGGCGACAATCTTAGCTATTGTGATCGGTATTCCTATTGCCTATTACCTTCATCGGGCGAATGGTAAAATGTCTGATTTTATAGATACACTGATCACGCTTCCGATTGTTTTACCACCAACGGTTCTAGGATATTATTTACTCGTTTTATTGGGCAGAAACAGTCCTGTCGGTCAGTTTCTTGAGAATTACCTTGATATTACAATAGTTTTTACACCCACGGGGGCAGTAATTGCAGCTTTGGTTGTGTCGATTCCATTCATGATTAAATCAGCGAAAACGTCATTCGCAAGTATTGATCAAGATTTAATCCATTCTGCGGCAATTCTTGGCAGACAGAGATTGAATATATTTTTCACCATCATGGTTCCACTGGCATGGCGGGGTATTGTCGCTGGAATTACGCTTACGTTTGCTCGTGCGATGGGAGATTTCGGTGCAACGCTAATGATAGCCGGCAGTATTCCTAATGAAACAATGACCATGCCTATTGCTATTTATGATGCATTGTTGGTGGGAGATCGCACCCTCGCTAACACGCTTGTATTTATCATGACTATCGTGGCTATCACTATTCTTTACGCAATTAATCGATTAGAAAAACGAGTCATACAAGGATGAATGCGCTATGTTAGAAGTATCGTTAAAAAAATCATACTCCCCCTTTCATTTGGATATGTCCTTTGAAGCGGATAAAGGAATTACGAGTATTCTAGGTCCTTCAGGGTGCGGAAAAAGTTTAACGCTCCAAGCACTTGCAGGTATCGCAAAACCTGATGAAGGAAGAATTGTCATGAATGGACAAACTTGGTTTGATAGTCATGAGCGGGTTTTTTGGAAGCCGCAACAACGACAAGTAGGTTTTCTATTTCAAAACTATGCATTATTTCCTCATTTGACTGTTTCTCAAAATATAGCATATGGCTTAAAGGGGTTACCTAAATCAACTATCTCTGAAAGAGTAAATACATGGCTAAAAACAATAAGGTTGGAAGGCTTCGAAAAGAGATATCCTTCTCAGCTTTCTGGAGGCCAGAGTCAACGGGTAGCATTGGCTCGATCGATGATCACGGAGCCGCAATTGCTATTGCTGGATGAACCATTTTCAGCCCTGGATCAACAGATTCGTGGTTCTCTTGAAGAGGATCTATTGAGACTGATCGGGTCTGAGTTTCATGGTGTTGTGCTCTTTGTGACGCACAATATTGAAGAAGCCTATCGGGTAAGCGATAAAATATTATTATTTAATGACGGCAAGGTGATACAGTCTGGCGAACGTCGAGACGTGTTAAGAGTTCCGCAATCAAAAAAAGCAGCGGAGATCGTTGGTTGTGAGAATGTATTTCCGGTGACTTCATCGAAAGAGATCGGTAATGATACGGAAGTTGAGTCAGTAGGTCATTTTCTGCAAGTGAGCCGGACGAAGATAAGTCGGCCGGTATATGTAGGAATTCGCAGCTACGATGTCTTGTTAACGAAAACAAAGGATGCTTCTTTTAACTGCTTGGAAGGAACGGTTGTTCAAATTGTGGAAGGTGTGAATAACTATAGTTTTACAATTAGTACTGAAGGTCTTGAAGTAAAAGTAGAGGATTTTATGAAGGGCAGCAAAACAAATTGGGAACTCGGTGATGACTGTTTCCTGACATTTCCTAAGGATAAATTGATTTGCATGGAAGAGTAAAAATGAGCGATGATCAAAGTGATCATCGCTCATTTTATCATGTGTTTAAGTTTTAGAAAAACTAGTTTTCCTATTCTCCAGTTTCAATTTGCCATGCGCCTTTTCTTCGAGGATCACCGCCACCATACATACTTTGAAGATTTCCATCTTCATCAAGCACGGTGCCTAATCCTTGAATACCACCATAGTATAAGGGCGAACTATGCCCATAAACGGTATAACCCATTTCCTGTAGGTTATTATTCACATCATCTTCCAAGTCTGATTCTACGTTTACTACACCATCTTCGGTGTAAAAACGCGGCATCTCAATGGCATCCTGCAACGTTAATTTATTGTTATCGTCATCCAAGCCATGTTGATATTTCATGATCGTTTGAAAGACCATTGCTGGAATACGTCGTCCCCCTGGTGAACCGATACCAAGGACAGCTTGACCTTTCTCTTCAAAAATCATTGGTGAAACAAATGATCTAGGTCGCTTTCCGGGTTCATAATAATTAGGGGATTCTGGATTACCACTAAAGTTATCCATTTGACTATTAACGAAAAATCCATTCGTATAAAATCCAGAGCCAAAAAATTGGCCAAGGGAATTCGTAGCTGAAACCATTCTGCCTTCCTTATCAATGATGACAAAATGAGTAGTATTTCTAGCATCCTTTTCTTCTCCAGGAGAATCAAACATTTCATCAGTTATTCCTGATGAAGTTTCACTATTACCGGAGTAAATACCTTCCAAGAATCGATCAATTGTTTCCGGACTTGTGAAGTCAGAATGATCAATATTATCGTAATAAGGGTCACCTAATGTATCCAGTCTGCTTGAGTATGCTGTATCAGTAATTTCGGTCATTAGGTGAATATAATTGTGTTCATATTCCTCATAGTTCATAAGATCACCCACTTGTGGTTCTCTATCCGTAATACCATCTTCAGCTAGTTTAGTTCTAAGGTCAGCTATTTCATCTGCGGTTAATACTTTTTCCAAGTCTAACTGATTGGCAATTTGTAAGGCTTGGACCACTACCGTACCGGACGAAGGAGATGGACCGCCGTGGACGATCTGATCACCTATTTCTGCAGAAACCGTTTCGGTTGTCTTAGCTTCGTAGCCGGCTAAATCTTCAGATGTAAACCCAAAGTATCCTAACCCTTGAGCTACCTCTCCTTCATAAAAGCCAGATGCTCCATTCTCTTGTATAAGGGTTAACGTTTCACCTAGTTCTTCTTGTACCAGGATGTCGTTTACCTGGAGTGGTTGGCCGTCTGGATAGTATAACTGCCGAGTTGTACTGTCTTCAATTTGAATATACCGAGTCGAGTTTGCAATTTGCTCCTGTAATACAGCACCTACTTCAAACCCATTTTCTGCAGCGTCTATAGCAGGCTGTAATAATTTTTCCCAGGAAGCCTCTTCATTACCCGATCCCATTTCTTGGTGAAGTTTTTCCATTCCTTTCACTAATCCAGGAATTGCAACCCGGCCATTAGGTGGCGATTGAGCACCACTTTCAGGTGCCGCTTCGCGATAGTCGTAAGTAACTGCGCCATCTTCAGGATCATGAACGAGCATTAAGCCACCGCCGCCAATACCTGAACCATATGGCTCCACAACATTGAGCATAAACGATACAGCAACAGCAGCATCAGCTGCATTACCACCGTTTTCAATGACCTTCATGCCAGCTTCTGCTGCTAAAGGATGGATAGAACTCACACCGTATATTCCAGGACGAGAAGGAGCTTGATCATTATCACTTGTTTCTTCTGCAGGCGATTGGTTAGAAGATGCACCTTGGTTAACATCGACTGAATCGACTTGTCTTTCTTGAAAATCACTGCCGGAATAAGGTTCCCGGAACTGATCGAACTCATCTTCAAAATAAAAGTTCCATGCTATCAAACCAACAAATATAATTACAGCAAGGACGTGGGTACCAACTAAATATTTTTTGTAGTTCATGATGTAATATCCACCCCTTCCAAAATACCAGCTGCATCTAAGTCAATGATGAGTCGTCCATTTTCTGTCTTCCAATGTTCATCTTCAAGCTCTTTTCGTAATGTTCGAAACACCCTCAAATCTCGATAGGGTTTTAGAAACCCTGAAGTTTCCCGAGGTTGTGCTTCCTCAATTCTTAACGGGACAAAAGATAGCTGTTTTGATCCGTCATCTAAGAAATCCAACTGAGCTAATGCAGATTCTTTCGTACGTGACCAACCTTGGTCAAAAACAAAGTTTCCCATACTGTTCATCACAATTGCCTTATGTCCTGCGTCGAGATTACTTTCTACAACAGTTATAGGCTCAAGAACGTGCGAGTGGTGACCGATGATAATATCAGCTCCATAGTTTGTCATATACTGCGCCAATTCTACTTGGCGATCATTATAACTTACTTGGTACTCGTCTCCCCAGTGTGAATGAACAATCATGATATCTGCGCCACCGCCACCTTCTTCTTCAGGTAACTTAGCATTTATTAATCTGTCCTGTAACACAGTGATTTCCTCTTTCGTAAATACACCACCAACATAATCTTTTGCACTAAAGCCTTGAACCATAACATCAGTAAATCCAATAATACCAACACGAGTATTTTCGTTGATATCGAAGTAGGATACATCAGCGGCATCGATGGCACCTGCTTCGGCCTCTTCCTCCGTTATATTTATGGCGTCTCCAATTCCCAGAGTCTTTACAGAAGAGTCTGCAAAGTGTCTTAATGTTTCGCCAAGAGAGAGATCCCCAAAGTCAAGAGCATGGTTATTTGCAAGAGTTACAGAATCAAAACCCGCGGATTCAAGTGCATTTATCGCCCAAGGCTCTGAATAAAGGTGAATGTCTTTGTTGTATAATTCAGCGTCATCCATCGCGGAGGCAACTTCCTCATCTGCTACGTTTAAAATAGGAGATTCAAAATTCCCGGTTACGTAATCAGATTCCTCAAAAAAGGGAGTAACATACTTGAAAACTTGATCGATAGACTCGCCACTTTGAATAGTCGAATCATGAACATGCCTGCCTAGCATCATGTCGCCAACCATAGACATTCGATACTCTACATTTTCTTCACGAGTGTCCTCCGGTATTGCAGCTTCAAAAAACCAATGGTAACCGAAGAAAGGGATGGCTAAAATAACTAATGCAATAACAGAATGAAGAAGCGCTTTTTCACGATGACGAATTGTCCATAATTTATTTTTTTCTTTATTAGTTAATTTTTTTTGCATAGCTTACAACGCTCCTACTCTAAAACAGATGATAGATAGATATAATGACAAAAGTAAAAAATGAGATGACAAAAGTCGATGAAAACGTAGGGAAAATACCTTGTTTTTGAATGGAATTTGCAATGAGGCCGGGAACAATGACCCCAATTCCCCGTAATTCCATAACTTCAAAGGGAACGATTGGGATGAAGTCCCATGCCATTTTCATCAGAACCCCTACTGTCAGCATGGCTGCAAATTTCCTGCGACCATATAATACAGTTATTCGTCCAATGACTTGTGTGACTACTAAATAAGTGACAATACTTAGTGCAGCCACGACAATAACAAACATTACCTGGTCAAATACTAGAGCGAGGTAGCCCGGCACTACTAAACCAGCCGGAACAATTCCAGTTTTTTCTGCATAAATAAGGGATAAAAGAACCCCAATAACAATAGCGATATATAAATCTGTACCAAACACGTATGGCCAACTCCTTATTAGTTACTAAATTTCATAATTAAATTAATTAGTTGATTGAGCTACTTGACGCTTAGGTTTCATGGATGGAACTTTAGGAGATTGCTCTTTGTTTTCATAGGTTAGTAAATTTAACTTCTCAATCTCATTTGCTAATTCCTGGCCACCGCCATGAATGTTTCCAATACCATAGATAATACTCTTACTTGGAAGTAGTTTAATCTCTTCCATCACTTGCTCTGTAGTATGTTTCTCTAAATTAATTAATTGCCTAACGGGTATCGTGCCATCTTCCACGGCATCAACGATTGGTCCTACTGCTCTACCCATTAAAACGAGTGTATCCATGTGTAGTAATGGCAAAACTTCTTCCGCAAATTGAATCGTTCTTTCCACACGATCATCACGACAGTTCATAATGACTACTTTGTTATCGCAAGGATACTCGCTTTCTTTAATTCGATTCCAAATGTTAATCGTTGATGTAGCATCATTTGCGGCAAAGCCATTAAAGAAAAAGCTCGGAGCTGTTTCCTTGCCAAAGCTGTGAATCCGCATCGCACCGGGGTCAACAGGTGCGTGTAACATACCTTTAAGTGCAACCTCTTCGTCAATATTCAAAATATCTGCAACCGCTAATCCTAATGCGATGTTTTGCGGAAACATCATAAAGGGAAAGCTGTTTACATACTCATCATCGACTCTTGAAATATCCGCCAAGACTACCTTTGTTCCTCTTCTTTTTGCAATTTTCGTTAGAAAACGCTGATATTTGGTAGGGGGGATGACGAGATGACCATAAGTAGGAATTGTTTTGGCAAATGCTTCTGCGATTTGCTGTTCCGTGGGTCCCATTACATCGAGGTGATCTTCCATTATGTTGGTTATAATGGTGATGTTCGCTTTAACAAACCGTTCTTGAAATACATCTTGATATTCCGGATTAACAGCCATACATTCTGTTACAAGTGCATCCACACCTTTTCGACAAACTCGGTTCATGATGAGTTTTTGCTCAGAAATATTTGGTCCTTGTAAACTGCGTGTGATTGGTTCTTCTTCCTCTTGGTCCCAATAAAAAAGGCGAGGAGAAGTTCCTGTTGTTTTTCCAGCAACCCGTTGCTCGTCTTCTTTTATAATGCCCATTATTAATCTAGTAACAGTGGATTTTCCTCTAATACCATTGACTAGAATTCTTGTCGGGATTTTTTGAATGTTTCTGTCAATCTTTTGACGTTCTCTTATTCCGATATATAAAACTATAGCGGAAAAGAAGAGTAAATAAATAAATTCATTCACATGATGACCTCCTACAACTAATAAATTGTAATATGATAGATAATGAGTTCATTACAAAACCTTATTCATGTTCTTATTACTCTATAATACAAGAAATAAGCTTGTTTTGGTAATAAACTTGTTACATTGTTAAACTAGATGAAACAAGTTATATATTCGAAGCTAGGGAGGACAAGATGTCGGTCATGTCAAATAAAATGTTGAAAAATACTGGAAACAACAAAATAAACTCGAAAATATTAATTATGACTTCGGTAGAGGCAGAACAAAACGCTATAAGAGAAGGCCTTGGATTAAACAATGAACGATTCACTCTTGCATTAGCAGGTGTAGGACCAATGTCTGCTGCCGCAAACACAGCCACCATGCTGGCAAACTCAGACTTTAGCCTCGTCATTAACATGGGCATCGCTGGCGGGTTTCCTGAAAGTGCTAATATAGGCGATGTTGTGATAGCGTTAAAGATGGTTGCTGCTGATCTTGGAGCAGAATCTGAGAATGGATTTAAACCTATTGAAGAGTTAGGATTTGGGAAGTCAGTCTATACGGTTACCCCCGATCTAGTAGATAAAGTGAATGCGGCTATCCAAATAGACTCTTTGATTTCAGTACATACAAAAACCATTCTTACATTATCAACAGTGACAGGGACAACTAAATCATTGGAGGAATTACAACAACGTTTTCCAGAAGCCGGAGCGGAAGCGATGGAAGGTTTTGGCGTAGCCACGGCAGCTGAACTAAAAGGAGTTCCATGCATGGAAATACGTTCGATTTCCAATCTTATTGGCCCACGTGATCGGGAGGCTTGGAGAATAAAAGATGCGCTCGAGTCTCTTAAAGTAGTAAGTTCCATATTAAAGGAGGTTTTATAAATGAAGATGGCATTTTCATCTTGTCCGAATGATACATTTGTTTTTCATGCGTTAGTGCATGGGTTAGTCGACGGTGCTCCGAGCATCGACGTTACTTATGCAGATATTGATAAGACGAATAACTGGTCTGCTGAGAACACCGGGCCTGAGTTAATGAAAATATCCTATGCTGCGCTCCCTTGGGTGTTGGATGAATATAGATTGATTCCTTGTGGCGGAGCTCTTGGCAGAGGATGTGGACCTTTGGTATTGACGAAGAATAAGCTAACTAAACCCGAAGAGCTTGCTGGAAAAACAGTAGCTGTGCCAAGTGAGAAGTCAACTGCATACTTGTTATTTCGATTATGGGCATTACAACAAATCCCGGAAGGTGTCGGTAAGATAATTGTGATGCCTTTTGAAGAAATTATGCCTGCTGTTCGGGACGGGAAGATAGATGCTGGACTAGTGATACATGAGGCGAGGTTCACTTATCAAGAGTTTGGATTAAGTATGGTGAAAGACTTAGGCTCATGGTGGGAAGAAGATACCGGGCTCCCGATTCCTTTAGGAGCGATAATCGCTAAAAGATCGTTGGATCAACATGCCATTGCATCATGGATTCAAGCTTCTGTGGATTATGCGTGGGAAAATCCCGAGGCATCTGAAGCATATGTGATGGAACACTCCCAGGAGATGTCTAGAGATGTAGCAAAGTCTCATATTGATTTGTATGTAAATTCATTCACAAGAGAATTAGGTAATGATGGTTATGCTGCAATCGAATCTTTGTTAGGAAGAGCAGCAAAAGAAGGTTTTGTTCCAGCGTTTGAGATGAGTAAACTGAAAGAATAGAACAAAAAAGGAATAAAAAACAATAACGATTTGGGATTAGAGAGATTAGAAGTCAAAAAAAGAGGTAGGTGCTACCGTTGTAGCACCTACAAAAGTAGCAGGTAGAAAACGAGAGAATAGGCGAGGATAAGAGAGTTTAGAAGTCGGAAAAAGAGGTAGGTGCTCCTGCGGTTACTCGTCGCAGAAAAACATTGCTACTCGGGGCGGCGGAAGCTGACGCTGTATTTAATAAAGGACGGCTATGCCGTTTTTCTTATTTTTCATCATACGATTGTTTTTCTTGAACAGATCCATCGGCATTGTAAATGACAAGGTGAGTTTCTTTGTTCTTTGCTATTTCTCTTCCACGCTTTATGGCATCCTCTTTTTTATCAAAAACTCCTGAAGCTTGCTTAGCATCTTCGGATTGAACTACCCAATCATCTTCTCGCTTGAAAACATGTTCTCCTTTTTCAAGAAGTTCTGGTCTGCTGTCTGACTGAGTATCAGAGCTATCGCGTTTTTTTAATTCTTTATCTTGCTCATTTAGGATTTGATTTTTCTCTTTTTCGCTTGCGTTTGCATACCATTCTTTCGCCTGTTCCGTGGCAATTGGAATAGCTTGCCCTTCCTTATAACCTTCATCAAGCATTGCATTACCTATTTCGATCGCCTTTTTGCGAATAGTTGTTTCAAGGTTTTTCCACGAACTTGGATAATCATTTGTATCCCATGGCATTTCAAAGCACCTCCACGTTTGTACTTATCCACTCATTACCGCAAATTCATTATACTTAAACCAGAAATAATGAGATTTCACGTATAAAAAGATTTAGCCTCCCAGATACTGGAAGGGTCGTTTTAGAAGCTTTCTCTTTTGTGTGGTAAAATAAACCTTAAGCCATTAACGGCTTTATACCGAAACTTATCGCACAGGCTTATTAGGGTCTGTGTTTTTTTATAGATAAGAAAGTATAAAATGACAGCTATCTTTACGCCACACGTATTAGGAAACCCACCCTTGATACTTAAATGATAGTGGCGAAAGATAACACTGTATTTAATAAAAGACGCATAGCGTTTTTCTTATAGAAACATTTAGGAGTGATTAACTATGGAAGCAATAGAAAAAGCAATTCTAGTAGGAGTTAATATAAATAAAGAAGCTAAGTTTCAGACCTCGATGGAAGAGCTGGCAAATTTAACGGAGGCGTGCGGGGTTGCGGTCTCAGGAGAATTGACGCAAAATCTACCTCGCCCAACTGCTTCTCATTATATTGGTACGGGAAAAACAGAAGAAATTAAGGCGCTTGTAGAATTAAAGGAAGCGAATGTTGTCATTTTTAATGATGAATTGTCACCTTCGCAAATTCGTAATTTAGAAGCCACATTAGAATGCAAGGTAATTGACCGAACGATGCTCATACTGGATATTTTTGCTGTGAGAGCAAAAACAAGGGAATCACAATTACAGGTAGAGATTGCAAGCCTTCAATATATGCTTCCACGGCTTGTCGGATTAGGGAAATCGCTTGGAAGACAAAGTGGAGGAGTAGGTACGAAAACAAAAGGAGCAGGGGAAACAAAGTTAGAATTAGATAAACGGAGAATTGAGAATAATATTAATGTATTGAATAAAGAATTAGAAGTTCTTGTGAGTCAACGCCAAACTCAACGAAAGCAAAGGAAAAAGAGTGAGATTCCAACAGTATCGCTTGTGGGTTATACAAATGCCGGGAAGTCAACACTAATGAATGCACTCTTAGAGAGTTATGGACAAAGCGAAGGAAAAGAAGTTTTCGAAAAAGACATGTTATTTGCAACGCTGGAAACAGCGGTGCGTCACCTGCAATTACCAGATAATAAAGAGTTTCTTCTCACAGATACGGTAGGTTTTGTTGATAAACTGCCGCATCACCTAGTGAAGGCATTCCGTTCCACACTTGAGGAAGTAGCTGAAGCAGACTTGCTTCTACATGTGATCGACAGGTCGAATGAAGACTATGAAGAGCAGATTAAAGTAACCGAGAAGACCCTCAAGAATATGGGCGTTTCCGATATACCAATGGTTTATGTTTATAATAAATCTGAATTGGCCCAGCTTGATGTCCCTTTTGTTAAAGGTCAGGAAGTTTATTTATCTGCCAAAAACAGAAATGGTATCGATGAATTAATCTCTCTTATTGAAAAAAATGTGTTTGCGGACTATGTAACAGAGGAGTTCCTTATTCCTTATAACGAGGGACAACTGGTTTCGTATTTTAATGAACATGCACATATTTTGACCACCGAACATGTAGAAGAAGGCACAAAATTGACAATAACATGTAAAAAAGCGGATGCCGATAAATATAGTAAATATATTGTAGTAAATGAATAATTACTGAATAAGGTGGGTTTTCTCCATGAAAATTGTCTTTGCACCAGATTCATACAAAGAAAGTTTAACCGCATATGAAGTCGCTCAGTCAATGAAGCAGGGGTTCAAGAAAATCTTTCCGGATGCAGCGTTTATTATGTGTCCGATGGCTGATGGGGGAGAGGGAACAGTTCAATCTCTTGTTGATGCTACAGGAGGACAGATCATTCAAAAAAAGGTGACTGGGCCGCTTGGAGATACAGTCGAGGCCTTGTTTGGATTGTCAGGGGATAAGAAAACAGCAGTAATAGAGATGGCCTCCTCGTCAGGTATCCATCTTGTTCCTCAAAACTTGAAAGATCCCAAAATAACGACCACAAAAGGTGTTGGAGAATTAATATCTGCTGCACTGGATTTAGGGGTGAAGAAGTTTATTATTGGGGTTGGTGGCAGTGCGACGAATGATGGTGGCGCTGGTATGCTTCAAGAGCTTGGTGTTCGTTTGAAAGATAAGGCTGGCAAGGGATTAAGACCGGGGGGACTAGCGTTAAAGGAATTAGATTCATTGGATGTAAGTAACCTAGATCCACGACTGTCTGAGGTTTCTATTTTAGTTGCCTGTGATGTTAGTAACCCGTTAACAGGAAAAAGTGGTGCTTCGGCTATTTACGGCCCTCAGAAAGGTGCAACACCGGAAGACGTTGAAAAATTAGATACTGCATTAATTCACTTTGCTGCAGTCATGAAGCAACAGTTAGGCAAGGACGTAGAACACATCCCTGGTGCTGGAGCTGCGGGAGGACTTGGAGCAGCATTTCTTGCTTTTTTGCCAGCAACACTTGAGCAGGGTGGTAAGATCATCGCTGAAGCAATTGGCTTAGAGAAGCATGTTCAAGGTGCTGACTTTGTTATTACAGGTGAAGGCGGGATCAATTCTCAAACGGTTTTTGGGAAAACCCCGATTTGCGTAGCGGAAGTTGCGAAAAAGCATGGCGTTCCTGTGATTGCAATTTGTGGAAGTATTGGTGAAGGGTACGAAGCTGTATATGAAGCAGGAATAGACGTTGTGTTTAGTTCTCTCTCCGAAGTTTTATTGATGGAGGAATTACCGGCGAAAGCAAAAGAACACGTTCGTCAGATCTCGGAAAACGTAGCTAGGTTAATGAAGAAAATGGATGGGAAAGATAGCCTAGATTGAGGTTATTTTTTTATCTTCAAATAGTCGTGGAAGCAGATTCGAGTACCGCGCTATTCTAATTAAAAAACCAATCTGTAAAAATAGCATTAGTGAAGATTAATGCCATTCTCAACCTAAGCGTAATAGATTAAATTGTGAAAACGAAGGATTTGTGCAGTTTTATTCATGTATACATGGGGCTTGTCCGCATGAAAACGTATGGAATCACCTTCCCCTACTGTATAGACATTCGTATTAATATCTAATGTCAATTCGCCCTCTAAAACAGTAATATACTCCTCCACACCTCTTTGATGTGCTTCGGACTCCTGCATACAATTTTCAGCTAGTGTTACCGTATATATTTCAAATTGCTTATCTTGTTTAAAAGGAAAGATAGGAAAAACCTGATATGAACCATTGGATTCAATAATAGGTTTTACATTAGATAAGTGAACAATGGAAACAGAAGGTTCTTCTTCTTCCACAAAGGAAGAAAAGGAGACTTTTAAGCCATTAGCAATTTTCCATAAGATAGAAACAGTAGGATTTGAAGCACCTCGTTCAATTTGTCCCAACATTGCTTTACTCACACCCGTTACTTCTGCAGTCTTCTCTAGGCTGAAACCCTTCGACCGGCGTAATTGTTTTAATTTCCAAGCAATCTGCTGATTTACAGGATCCATAGGGACACCTCCAAGGGTAATAGTATGTTATAACGTATAAAAGTATTTTATATTGTATAACATCCGAATGTATTGTATATTAAAGTAAATTATACATATGAGGTGAGTGAATGTCCAACGCATTAGCAGAAGAAAACATCGTCAGTAGCAGTCCATTCAAGGAAGGATTAAAAGCAGGTATTCCTGTTGCAATAGGTTATATTCCAATTGCTATCGCGTTCGGACTATTAGCGAAATCTTTTTTTATTCCAGAGGCCGTGATTTTACTCATGTCTCTCGTTATTTTTGCAGGGGCAAGTCAATTCATTGGTATTAACCTAATTATCGCAGGGGTTGCATACTGGGAAATCATTATTACGACGTTTATTTTGAACCTTCGTCACTTTTTGATGACGGCTTCATTATCACAGCGTTTGCCAAAGTGGACATCCAATAAAGAATTAGCATTGCTCTCTTTTGGGGTAACCGATGAGACATTTAGTGTTTCGTCGTCGCAACGGGAACGAGTGCTCCAACCTTCCTTTGTTATAGGAATAAATCTTATTGCTTTTTTAGCTTGGAATGTTGGGACTTGGGCTGGTGTTTTTTTAGCTATGGGTCTTCCGGCATCGATTCAAAATAGTATGGGCATCGCTCTTTATGCGATGTTCATAGGATTACTGGTGCCTAGTTTAAAAGAATCAAATCCGATCGTAGTTATAGTAGGAATAGCGATTGTGATTAATGCGGTGTTGTACTGGGTCATTCCAATAGAGTTTTCCACTGGCTGGATGATCATCATTACAACGATCCTAACAGCTACTATCGGAGTTTGGTTATTCCCGAAAGAGGAAGGTGAAGATGATGAGTGAGATGATTCTTCTAGTTCTCGCAATGGGCTTAGTGACGTATTTACCAAGGATGCTTCCAATGGTTTTTCTGAAAAATATGAAACTAGCTTCTCCTGTGAAGCGATTTTTGGAATTTGTACCATATGCAGTACTGGCCAGTCTTATTTTTCCGGGGATATTGTATTCGGTAGAGAATGTACCTTCAGCCATCATCGGGGCATCAACATCCATTGTACTTGCGTTCTTTCGCTTTAACCTCGTCCTTATAGTGATGGGCGGCATAGCAGGGGTTTGGATAACAGATATGATCTTTTTTTAAATGGCTGAAAGATGCTGGATTGGTTATGAGTAATTTAGCAATCATAAATGCGCCACTTCGGGTCCAGATATTCGCACAGACTGATTTTAAATTACAAACCGTGTAGCATCCTACGTATAAACAGTAGGTGCTACACAGCCGGCCGAAGCGAAGGTTTCTCTCACTTCAAAGGATCTTTTTTTTAGAGAATTTATAAAATTTGCAGCTTCCACCGCCATCTTAGCATCAAGGGAAACCCACCCTTGATACTAAGATGGCGGTGGAAGCTGACGCTGTATTTAATAAAAGACGGCTATGCCGTTTTTCTTATTCTACTTAACACTAATAAAGCTAGAGCTGCACCGGCGATACTACTAATCAAGAATCCGGGAATAAAAAAGAAAACACCTGCAGCTTGACCAAGGAATAGTTGGGCAATAGGAACAGCCAGAAGAGAACCGATTATTCCCGTTCCAATAATTTCGCCAACAGCAGCCATCGACTTTTTCTTTGTCCAACGATAGGCGAGACCAGCTAATAAAGCACCGGCCATCCCACCTGGAAAAGCAAGAAGAGTTCCGAGACCAAGCATATTACGTATTAAACCAATAGCGAATGCAATGACTATGGCTGGTCCGGGACCCAGTAAAACGGCAGCAATTACATTGACTGCATGTTGGATAGGATAAGCTCTAGCTACACCTGCCGGAAACCAAATAAATGCGGCCCCTACGATTCCAATAGCGATGAGCATCGCCATTAATGTTAATTTGTGTGTGCGATTCATTGTGTTATTTCCCCCTTATAAAATATAAAAATGAATAAAGACATAAAAAAAGCCAAGTCCCCTCCATTTAATGAAAGGACCTGGCCTTGGTCACGAAGTTGATAAAGATACGATCTCATTTATCACTACTTTCCTCCGCTGGTTTAAACCAGGTCAGGTTCAAAAGAGTTAAAAGGTTTGATTCACCTTTCTCTCAGCCCACCTTATGGGCACCCCTAGTAGTATGTATTAATTTCCCTTGATTGTAACAAACCTTAAGCTGATGTCAACCGTCTGTGTTAACGAATGTCATCATTTTAGACCTTCATGGAGTCCTTTAATATAACAACTAACAACAACCATTTATTTTTAAACAAACGATCATTGTTAAATTATCTGAAAGTAAAAGAGATCAAAGTTCTACCGGAAGTTAAGATTGTCTATCTTCTGGACCAGAAAAAAATATTGCATTCTTTTCCCGTATGCTATAGAATAGATTCAATGACCTAATAAAAATTAAATATTCAGATACATTCTTATTGTGAGAGATGGAGGGAAAGGCCCTTTGAAGTCTCAGCAACCAGCTGCGAGTAATTGTCCGTGGTCAGGTGCTAATTCCTGCAAGCCAAGGTGCTTGCAAAGATAAGAAGAAGACCTTACATATACATCCAAAACCTTCTTCTTATTTAAAAATAAGAAGAAGGTTTTTTTGATTGCAGTAAGTATTAGTTTAGAGGAGGTATCGGTGTCCATGGACCGTAAAGAAATTGAAACAGCGCTCGTTCAGATCGGAAACAGAAGTGAAACAACAACAGGTGCAGTTAGCGCGCCTATTTATTTCTCAACAGCATACCGCCATGAAGGCATTGGACAGTCGACAGGATATGATTATTCTAGGACTGGCAACCCAACTAGACATATTTTAGAAGAGGCAATTGCCAAATTAGAAGGTGGAGACAGGGGTTTTGCCTGTTCCTCAGGAATGTCAGCAATTCAAATTGTTCTCTCCCTATTTGAAAGTGGAGATGAAATTATAGCATCAAGTGATTTATACGGGGGAACGTACCGACTGTTTGAAGGAAGCTGGCGTCGCTGGGGGCTGAGCTTTCAATATGGTGATGCAAGACACGTCGAGGAGTTCCGTTCTAAAATAACAGATAAAACGAAAGCTTTATACATTGAAACGCCGACAAACCCGCTTATGCAAGAAGCGGACTTAGCAGCGTTTAATAAACTTGCAAAGGAATTTAACCTTCTGCTCATTGTAGATAATACATTTTATACTCCGCTCATCCAGCGCCCTATTGAAGAAGGTGCGGACATAGTTATTCACAGTGCTTCAAAATACCTATCAGGTCATAATGATGTGATTGCCGGCTTGATCGTAGGAAAAGGAGAAAAACTGTGTGAAGATCTTTTCTATTACTTTAATAGCATTGGTCCGATTCTGTCACCTTTAGATTCCTGGCTCGTAATCAGAGGCATGAAAACATTGGCTCTTCGTATGGATAAACATGAGCAAAATGCAAAAGAGATCACTGAATTTTTACACGAGCACCCACTAGTGGATGATGTTATCTACCCAGGGCGCGGGGGCATGCTGTCTTTTCGGATTCAAGATGAATCTTATGTGAACCCATTCCTGCAAAACTTATCTTTGATTACCTTTGCAGAAAGCTTGGGTGGGGTTGAAAGCTTAATGACTTATCCGGCGACACAAACACATGCGGATGTGCCGGAAGAACTTCGCACCAAGCTCGGAGTTTGCAATCGACTTTTAAGATTCTCAGTAGGTGTTGAATCAGCTCGAGATTTAATTGCTGATTTAGAGCAAGCTTTTCAAGCAGTTACAGCTAGTCAGGGGGAGAAATAATGAAAAATGATTCTTTAGAATATAGTCTGCAAACACGAATTTTACATCATAAACATAAAACAGACCCTACAAACGGTGCTGTCAGTGTGCCGATTCAGCATGCATCGACATTCCATCAAGAGGGACTGGACTCGTTCGGTAAATACGATTATGCAAGATCGGGGAATCCGACTAGAGAGGCTTTGGAGGATACCATTGCTCAATTGGAAAATGGAACAGCTGGATTTGCTTTTGCCTCAGGAATGGCGGCGATCTCCACGACGTTTATGATGCTGTCTTCGGGCGACCATCTGGTCATCACGGAAGATGTTTATGGCGGGACATTCCGGTTTACGACAGAAGTACTTACAAAACTAGGTATTGAGCATACATTTGTAGACATGACAAAGGTTGAGGAAGTAAAACAAGCAATTCAACCGAATACAAAAATGATCTACATTGAGACACCATCAAATCCAACGATGAAAATTACACCAATCAAAGCGATTGTTGATCTTGCCAAGGAAAGTGGTAGTTTAACAGTTTTAGATAATACGTTTATGACGCCGGTTTTACAGCGTCCGTTAGATCTTGGTGTGGATGTAGTTGTTCATAGCGCTACGAAATTTATTGGCGGACACAGTGACGTTATTGCAGGTTTAGCAGTAGTGAAAGATTCCGCTTTAGCAGAAAAACTAGGCTTTTTACAAAACAGCTTTGGCGCAGTTTTAGGACCTCAGGATTGCTGGTTGATTCTTCGTGGAATGAAAACGATGCACACGAGAATGGAGGCTTCGACAAAAACAGCGGCAGAGATTGCGCAATGGTTGACGACTCATCCAGCAGTGAAACATGTGTATTATCCCGGTTTGAAAGATCACCCTGGCTTTGATCTTCACCAGGCTCAATCTGATAGTCCCGGTGCCGTTCTTTCGTTTGAATTAGTGGATAGAGAAGCAGTAAAAAAGGTTGTTGATGCGATTGAGATACCTGTTTTTGCAGTAAGTCTCGGTGCAGTCGAATCTATTCTTTCTTATCCTGCTCTTATGTCCCATGCCGCGATGCCAGCGCATGAAAGAGAAAAACGAGGAATCTCAGATGGCTTGCTCCGTCTTTCTGTCGGATTGGAAAAATCAGAAGATTTAATAAAAGACTTTGATCAAGCCTTTAATCAAACGCTATGAGAGGAGATGGTGACATGGAATTCCTAGAAAAAATAAAGAATAATATTCTTGTAGGTGATGGTGCAATGGGAACGTTGCTCTATCAACATGGAGCGGACGGTTGCTTTGAAGAGTTGAACATTAGTGCACCTGAAAAGGTCAGACATGTCCACCGTCTCTACGTTGAGGCAGGATCTGATTTGATTCAAACAAATACGTATGCCGCTAATTCGTTGAAGTTACGAAGATACCAATTGGACCATCGAGTAGAAGAGATTAACGTGGCCGCGGTAACCTTAGCTCGAAAAGAAGCGAAAGAGGAAACATTTGTCTTTGCTACGATTGGTGGTATTGGGAGCGTTCATTTAACAGAGTACGAACCTGACGAAATAAATCAGAGCTTAAAGCAACAAGTTGATATTCTATTGAAAACGGATGTGGATGGCTTTATATTAGAAACATTTTATGATTTTCAAGAATTGCTGGAGATCGTGAAGTACGTGCGAAAAAATACAAATAAACCTATCATTGCTCAAGTGACGTTAGGAGATATTGGTGTCTTACAAGGTGGGACTCCGCTCGCAGATGCTCTGCTATTATTGGAAGCGGAAGGCGTAGAAGTTGTCGGCTTAAATTGTCGAATGGGGCCATACCATATGTTACGTTCATTAGAAGAAGTGCCTCTCTTAACTGATTCTGTTCTATGTGTGTATCCAAATGCAAGTTTGCCGAATGTTAGGGACGGTAAGTTTTTCTACCAATCCAATCCTTCCTATTTTGCTGACATGACAGAGCCGTTAGTAAAAGAAGGCGTCCATCTTATCGGTGGTTGTTGCGGGACAACTCCAGAGCATGTCCAGGCAATTCGAGGTGCAATAAATAATCTTCATTTACAACCTGTTAAAGACAAATCGCATCGAGTAAAAGAGCCAAAAAGAAAAGAAGTCATTAAAGTAGCTTCTAATAGAGTGTTGGAAAGAATCCCGGAAATGCCCCTGAAACGACGGTCAGTTGTTGTAGAGTTAGACCCGCCGAAAGCTCTTTCCGCAACGGCGAAATTTCTTGAAGGAGCGGCAGCGATAAAAGATGCTGGGGCAGACGCGGTAACCCTTGCCGATAACTCCTTGGCCTCGGCCAGAATTGATAATCTGGCATTAGGTTCATTGATGAAACAGCATTCAGGAGCGCGCCCGTTGTTGCATGTAGCTTGTCGTGATCGTAATATGATCGGCTTGCAATCTCACTTGCTTGGATTACACACGTTGGGAATTCAAGATGTCCTTGCGATAACGGGAGATCCAGCAAAGGTTGGCGACTTCCCTGGAGCGTCTTCGGTTTACGATATGGCTTCGATGGATCTGATGCGGATGATGAAGCAGTTGAACGAAGGGCTATCGTTTTCTGGAAAAGACTTAGGCGAAAAAACATCGTTTACTGTTGCTGCAGCCTTTAATGCAAACGCTCGTCGTTTAGACAGAGAAGTAACTCGTCTCGAGAAAAAAATCGAAGCCGGGGCAGACTACTTTATGAGTCAGCCAGTTTACAGTGAAGAGCAATTCAAGGATATTTACGAAGCGACGAAGCATCTTCCTGTACCAATTTACGTGGGAATTATGCCTTTAGTGAGCAGTCGGAATGCAGAATTTTTGCATCATGAAGTTCCAGGCATCAAGTTAACGCAAGGAGTCAGGGACAGTATGGCGAAGCATGGAGGAGATCGGGAAGCCAGTCAGCGAGAGGGACTAGCCATTGCCCAAAGCTTAGTTGATGCAGCGGTAGAATATTTTCCGAGTATTTACTTAATTACTCCTTTTTTACGCTATGAAATGACGGTCGAATTGACTAAAAATATTATGAAAGCAAATAAAAGTTTCGATATAACTGCAAAATAATACAATGAAGCATTTTGGCTTGTGAATATCCTCTAAAATAGAGGGCAGGAAAGGACGATCAACATGGGAAAGTCGACATTTGAAAATGCATTAGAAAAACGAATATTAGTCCTTGATGGAGCCATGGGAACGATGCTGCAGGATGCAAATCTGGATGCAGATGATTTTGGTGGAGAAGAGTATGAAGGGTGTAATGAGTATTTAAATATTACTGCTCCTCATGTTATCACGGATATTTATCGTGCGTATTTAGAAGCGGGTTCAGACATTATTGAAACGAATACGTTTGGTGCGACAAACATAGTGTTGGCAGATTATGATTTGCAACATATCGCCTATGAAGTAAATAAGAAGTCTGCAGAATTAGCAGTTACAGAGGCAAGAGCTATTTCCAGTGAGGAAAAGCCACGGTTTGTAGCTGGAGCAATGGGACCAACCACCAAATCTCTCTCGGTTACGGGAGGAGCAACCTTCGAGCAATTAACGGAATCATACCGTGAGCAGGTAGAAGGGTTACTTGATGGCGGTGTGGATATCCTTCTTTTAGAGACAAGCCAGGACATGAGAAATGTAAAAGCAGCCTATGTGGCGATCGAGGAAGTGAAGGCGGAAAGAGACATAGAGGTACCGCTGATTATTTCTGGAACGATCGAGCCAATGGGAACGACGCTTGCTGGCCAAAATATAGAAGCATTTTATATTTCTTTAGAACACATGAAGCCGACTGTAGTTGGCTTAAATTGTGCTACTGGACCTGAGTTTATGCAGGACCATTTACGTTCGTTATCAGACCTGTCCTCGACATATGTGCATTGTTATCCAAATGCCGGGTTACCTGATGAAGAGGGACATTACCATGAATCTCCTCAGTCATTAGCGACCAAACTGGAAGGCTTTGCTGAAAAGGGATGGTTAAATATTGTAGGTGGTTGCTGCGGCACAACGCCTGAACATATCCGAGTGATTACAGAGAGGCTGTCAGGCTATAAGCCTCGTCAACCTCGCGTAGATCAAACCCATATGGTTTCAGGAATTGAACCACTTGTTTATGATGATTCCATGCGTCCTTTGCTCGTTGGGGAAAGAACAAATGTTATCGGATCCCGAAAGTTCAAACGTTTAATAGCAGAGGAAAAATTCGAGGAAGCTTCTGAAATAGCGAGAGCACAAGTGAAGCGTGGGGCTCATGTAATAGATGTTTGTGTAGCTGACCCTGACCGCGAAGAAATGGAAGACATGGAGAAATTCTTGGAGTTTGTTGTCAATAAAGTGAAGGTTCCTCTCATGATTGATTCAACGGATGAAGTAGTCATCGAAAAAGGACTTACGTATTCACAAGGAAAAGCAATTATAAACTCGATTAATCTGGAAGACGGCGAAGAGAGATTTGAAGCGGTAGCTCCATTGATAAGAAGGTTCGGAGCGGCAGTTGTTGTCGGAACGATTGATGAAATAGGGATGGGAGTTTCGGCAGAGCGGAAGCTTGAAATTGCGAAAAGATCCTATGATTTGTTAGTAAATAAATACGGGATTCCGCCACAGGACATCATTTTTGATCCTCTTGTCTTCCCGGTTGGTACTGGAGATGCGCAATATATTGGTTCTGCAGAAGCAACGATCGATGGGATACGATTAATCAAAGAAGCTATGCCTGAGTGTTTAACCATTCTGGGCGTCAGTAACGTGTCTTTTGGTTTACCTCCATTAGGTCGTGAAGTACTAAATGCTGCCTATATGTATCACTGTACAAAAGCAGGACTTGATTATGCAATTGTAAATACTGAAAAACTAGAACGGTATGGCTCGATCTCGAAGGAAGAGAAAGAATTGGCGGATAAGCTTCTGTACGAAACAACAGATGAAACTTTAGCTACCTTCACGGCTTTCTATCGGGAGAAAAAGCCTGCGGTAAAAATTGAAGCTTCGACGATGAGTTTAGAGGAACGTCTCGCTAGCTATATCGTAGAGGGAACAAAAGAAGGTTTATTCAAAGACTTGGATGAAGCCCTCGAGAAGTATGATGCCCCTTTATCTATTATTAATGGACCTTTAATGGCTGGAATGGATGAAGTAGGCAAGCTATTTAATAATAATGAACTAATTGTGGCTGAAGTGTTGCAAAGTGCCGAAGCAATGAAGGCAGCTGTAGCCCATTTAGAACCATTTATGGAGAAAAAAGAAGATGATCGAGGAAAAGGGAAATATCTTTTAGCTACGGTTAAAGGCGATGTCCATGATATTGGTAAAAACTTAGTGGAGATTATTTTGAAAAATAATGGCTTTAAAATTGTTAATCTAGGAATCAAAGTGACTTCCAATGAGCTGATTGAAGCGGTCGAACGAGAAACCCCTGATGCAATTGGGTTATCAGGACTGTTAGTTAAGTCGACACAGCAAATGGTCTTAACAGCAAACGATTTACGTGAAAGAGGTATTTCCATTCCTATATTAGTTGGTGGAGCAGCATTAACGCGACGATTCACGGAAAATAAAATATCAAAAGGGTATGAAGGGCTTGTTTTGTATGCGAAGGATGCTATGAATGGATTAGATCTAGCAAACAAGCTTGCCAGGCCGGCAGATCGTGAACAACTAACCATCGCGCATCAGGAGAAACAGCTAGCGATTAAAACGGCTAGTGAGGCAGAGGGGAATGCGTCGAAAGACAAGTCTCCTACAGCAACACTGGAATTACCACGCTCCAAAGTGGCAAAGGAAGCACCATTGTTTATTCCGGAGGATTATAGTTACCATGTTTTGAAAAATTACCGGTTATCACATTTACATCCGTATATAAACATGCAAACTTTGTTAGGTCAGCATCTTGGTATACAAGGAAATATTAAAAAAAATCTTGCTCGAAATGACCAAAAAACAATCGATCTTCAAGACAAGGCAAATGATTTAATCACTCGTGCGGGTAAGGAAGGCTTTCTATCGGCAGACGGATTGTATCGATTTTTTCCAGCTCAATCGGATGGAAAGAACGATGTCATTGTGTATGATCCAGAAGATCACACAAAAGTATTGGAGCGATTTAGTTTTCCTCGCCAGCAAAAAGAGCCATATTTATGTCTCGCCGACTTTTTACGTACGGTAGACAGCGGTGTAATGGATCATGTTGCTTTCATGACAGTTACGGCGGGGAAAGGTGTGCGTAACCTTGCTGAGCAAGCGAAGGAAGCAGGAGATTATTTAGAGAGTCATATGATTCAGGCAGTAGCCTTAGAAGTGGCCGAAGCGTTTGCTGAGAGAATTCATCAGTTAATACGTGACAAATGGGGATTCCCTGATTCACCTGACTTTACGATGAAAGAGCGCTTTTCAGCACGTTATCAAGGCGTTCGTGTCTCATTTGGGTATCCTGCCTGCCCGAACCTTGAAGACCAGGCGAAGCTGTTCAGACTTCTTAACCCATCCAAAATCGGTGTGGAGTTAACGGACGAATTCATGATGGAACCTGAAGCAAGTGTATCTGCGATGGTATTTGCCCATCCAGAAGGACGGTACTTTAGTGTGTAATAGGAAAGTGGCATAGTTTTCTTTGCTATTTTTTCAAGAAAAACATATACGAAAAACTACCACAGTGTTTAAAAGGTGTGTTCGTTAGGCTAAATGCTTACGGACACACCTTTTATTTGTGGTAATGTACTTCTAAAGGATGTTCAAAAAGGTAAAAAACACCTTTTTGAACATCCTCTTCTAAAAAACAGATAACTTAATTTTATTCTTAGAAGGGTCGTTCGTATAAAATTCATTATCTTTTTCCTCGATGGAAAAGTCTAGTTTTTCTAATCGTTCGATTGCTTTATGTCTTGCATCACTGCTCGGGAATACGACTTCAAACCAAGTGATTCCAACACTGTTTTCAGGTGGTGCTGATGCACCCACACCTGCCCATGTGTTTAGTCCGATGTGATGATGATATCCTTCAGAAGAGATAAATAACGCTTGATCACCAAACTTCGTGACTACCTCAAAACCTAAACCTGTGCAATAAAAATCTTCTATATCACGAAAGTCCGATACATGCATATGGATATGACCTAATACTGTTCCAGCCGGGAGTTGCTTCCATATTAAACTGGCTCCTTCTGCTAATAAGCTCTCAGCATCAAGAGGATCCGTTGTCATTTTTACTTCACCATTGGACCAGGTCCATTCAGATGATGGGCGGTCAATGTATAATTCAATCCCATTCCCATCCGGATCAGCTAAATATACGGCCTCACTCACCAGATGATCTGAAGCGCCTTGAAGTGGATATTTTTGTCTAACTAGATGTTGCAACAAAGCCCCCAGAGATACCCGGTCTGGTAACAAGATTGCAAAGTGATATAAACCGGTGGTTCTTGGTTGTTTTGGAAGGATATCGTCCGGCCTTGTTAATGTTATTAGTGTTTTTTTCCCATCGACTGTTAAACGAACGAGTTCACCGGTTTGATCTAAAATTCGAAATCCTAACATGTCTTGATAAAAAGTTAACGAACGTTCAAAATCAGTTACTTTTAATTGAATCTCGTTAACAAAAGTTGAAGGTGGCTGATGAAATCCCATTACTATTTCCTCCTTTTGGTTACTTACTTTAAGTAAGTTTAAATAATATATGGTGGGGGAGTCAAGTAAACATTCTTAGGGTGTTTATAAATACTTGACATGACTAAATATGAAATGGTAAATTGTAATTAGTTAATCGCTTACAATAAATTTCTCATATATATGGATTGTTACTGTTCGGCAGGCAAAACCTAAGTTTCTGGAGGAACTCACAAGTGTGGGATCTCTTAGTGAATTTAGGTTTTTTTATGTTCCAGAAAGCCTTAATAAGAAAGGAGGAGTGCAAATGGATATAAAAAAGGTTTTAAACAATAACGTCGTGTTAACAGAAAATGATAATCAAGAATTAGTAGTCATGGGTAAAGGGTTAGCATTTCAGAAAAAAGTGGGGGACTTGGTTGACTCGTCGAAAATAGAGAAAACATTTGTTCTTGAAAGCGATGATGTCTCCGATAAGCTAGCTGAGCTACTAAGTGATGTATCGGAAAAGTACTTGCAACTCTCTGACAAAATAATATCCTATGCAAAATCACGGCTTTCGACTAAATTAGACGATTTTTTATATGTTGCTTTAACTGATCACTTAAGTTTTGCTATTACGAGACATAAGCAAGGGATGCAATTAAAAAATCCTTTATTATGGGAAATACGTAAATTTTACAAGCAAGAGTATGAAGTTGCACGACATGCCTTAGACATCATCGAAGAAGATACGGGGTATCGACTGGAAAATGATGAAGCAGGATCCATTGCACTCCACCTTCTCAACAGTCAAATATCGGGTGAGGGATTAGAATCGATGGTTCTAGCAACAGAAATGGTTAATGATATTCTTAATATTGTTAAATACCATTTCGGCATGGAATTAGATGAGGGATCGATTAATTATGAAAGATTTCTGACACATCTACGTTTTTTCTCTTTTCGGTTAATGAAAGAAGAGGGACAAGAGGCAGACAATCCAGATGACTTTTTATATGACCAGGTGAAGTGGAAGTATAAGGAAGCATTTCAGTGCAGTGAAAAAATAGCGGTGTATATAGAAAAGGCACATAATTGGCGAGTTTCAAAGGATGAAAAGGTCTATTTAACACTCCATGTTCATCGCGTGGCAAATAGACATCAATTAAATAATAAAACATCCAACTAAGGATTGTTACTGTAAATCAGGCAAAACCTAAGTTACGAACCAATGGAGCTTTTACTGCGCTCTTTCATTGGCGTGATTTAGGTTTTTTTAAAATCTCGGAGATAAGATATTTAGAGCAAACAAATAAAAATTTGGTAGGAGAAATACTTAATATAATTGACTTGAAAGGTTGGGGATAGTATGAGTATAAAAGGATTTAGAGAAAATTTTATGTGGGGTGGAGCAATCGCTGCTAACCAAGTAGAAGGTTCGTACGACAAGGATGGGAAAGGACCAAATATTAGTGACGTTGTAAAAGTCGTTCGTCCAGAGGATCGTAAAAAAATGAAGCTGCCATTTCCTACTACTGAGGAAGTAAAAGAGGCATTAGCGAATAAAAATGATAAAGATTATCCGAAAAGATACGGCATTGATTTTTATAATCGCTATAAAGAAGATATAGCTCTATTTAAAGAAATGGGTTTTAAGACACTACGTGTATCTATTTCTTGGGGAAGAATTTTTCCAAACGGAGACGATTTGGAACCGAATGAAGCAGGCCTCAAATTTTATGATGATTTATTTAATGAATTGCATAAACAAGGAATTGAACCAGTTGTCACGTTGTCCCACTATGAAACACCAGTTCATTTAGCCTTGGAGTACGGAGGATGGACAAACCGAAAACTAGTTGATTTCTTTGAACGCTATGCGCAAACGGTGTTTACTCGTTTTAAAGATAAAGTGAAATACTGGATTACCTTTAATGAAATTAATGCCATTATGATGAGTCCATATATTGGTGGGGCATTTTTACGTGATCAAGTAAAGGATGAGGATATTTTACAAGCTAAGTTTCAGTCAGCTCATCATCAGTTTGTTGCGAGTGCAAAAGCTGTTAAAGCTTTACATGAAACTATTCCGGATGGTCAAATTGGTTGTATGGTGATTGGGATGCTTAACTATGCAAACACAACACACCCAGAAGATGTTCTAGAAGCACTTAATGATCAACGGAATACGTTCTTCTTCACCGATGTAATGGCAAGAGGACACTATCCTGCTTACATGACTCGCTTTTTTGATGATAATGGAATTGTTATCGAGAAGGATGAGTCGGATGAGAAAGTTCTGCAGGAGAATCTTGTGGACTACGTGGCATTAAGTTACTACATGTCATCTGTCTCTGCTCGTCCAGAAACGGAAGGAGAACGAGTAGCCGGAAATATAATGAGTAGCTTGAAGAATCCTTACCTTGAAGCTTCTGACTGGGGTTGGCAGATCGATCCGAAAGGCTTACGTACATTATTAAATATGTTCACTGATCGTTACGAGAAACCTTTGTTTGTCGTTGAAAATGGATTGGGTGCATTTGACAAAGTGGAGGAAGATGGCAGTATTCATGACGAGTACCGAATGGCATATTTACGTGAGCATATTCGTGAAATGAGAGAAGCGGTTGCAGATGGTGTGGACCTAATGGGATACACGGCATGGGGACCGATTGATTTAATCAGTTTTTCTACATCTGAAATGTCCAAGCGTTATGGATTTATCTATGTTGATCAGGATGACTATGGCAATGGAACATTGGACAGAAGCCGCAAAGACAGTTTTTACTGGTATCAAAAAGTAATTGAAACGAACGGAAGAGATTTAGACTAAGAAAAACGGCATTGCCGTCTTTTATTGAAGTTATTATTTAAGTCAAGTAACTGCCCACCTTTTGCATTTTCAAAAGGTGGGCGTTTTATTGAGATTATATTTAAATGGCCAATATCGTTTAATTTGCTGCCGCAGTTTTAACGCCGCGAACATGATACGTATCGTGTGATGAATCGACGATATGATCAGGTTTCGGTTTCCCACGATTTTGACGGTGCATATTAATATGTGCTTCGCTTTTTTCCCACTGTTTCCATGAAGCTTCAGACTCCCATCGAATAAGAACAACCACTTTATCGTTTCCTTATAAATCCTTCTGATTGTTCAATGATGCCTTCCCCACTAAATCGATCGACTACTTTATCGGCAGTACCCTGTTTCACTTCAATCGTCTTTGTTTCAATAAACAATCCGAACACTCCATTCACAGATAAGATATCATCATCATATTTGATAATGGGAATCATTGTCAAATAGTATTTTCGGTGTTTGTTTTCCGAGTATTGTAGGACGAATTGAATCCTCCTAACAATCGTATTTAGCCAAGCAAAACTTGAGGAAGCGACATATATTGATAAATAGATGTAATGAATGATCATAAGGAAGTTGAATATACATGGTTACCTGAGGATGGGAGGCGTTAAGAATGTCCAAATATATTCAAGAAGCTATTAAGAAAAAAAGAGAGTTTTTAATAAAGAGGTTGGACCAATTAGGAATAAGTAGAGGAGCAATAGAAAAACTGACGTTAACGGAATTAGAAGAATTGTATGCCTCAAAAAAAGAAAGTCGTGTATAGATGAAGAGGGGGGCTATTTCAGCAGCAAAAACTGGAATAGTCTTTTTGTTTACAGTATTTGTGTTCAAAAACTGTTACGACGAAAGACAGAAGTCTATAAGTGACACTCACACCGATGGCATCGGATTGAATGTTACTATAAGGAAGCGGATAGTGACATTCAGAAGCGTTTGATGCCCTAAGTGTCTTTATAGAAGATTATAACGACACTCAGCCTGCCGGGGCTCGTGTAAATGGCACCAGATTCACTCTAGCTCCATTAGCCTTTTTTAATACATTCATGCAATTCAATAAAATTCGCATCACTTTTGTCGGATATAGTGACATACACACCTTTAACATGATAAAATTACCCTTAATGAATGTTAGTTAAAGAAGGAGTGTCTTGTGCATGAGTAATGAAAATGTGTTAGTTTTTGGACATCAAAATCCGGATACAGATACTATCTGCTCCGCTATTGTGTATGCAGATTTGAAATCCAAGCTTGGAATGGCTATAGAACCGGTTAGACTTGGTGAAGTAAATGGGGAAACGCAATATGCTTTGGATCATTTCAAGATAAAAGCACCTCGTTTCGTAGAGAGTGTTTCAAATGAAGTGAATCAAGTAATATTGGTTGATCATAACGAGCGTCAGCAAAGCGCAAAGGATTTGGATCAGGTTCAGGTTTTAGAAGTTATTGACCACCATCGTATTGCTAATTTTGAAACGGAAGCCCCGTTATATTATCGTGCAGAGCCCGTAGGTTGTACGGCAACGATATTAAACAAACTTTATAAAGAAAATAGTGTAAAAGTTACGAAAGAAATGGCTGGTCTCATGGTTTCGGCAATCATTTCCGATTCATTATTATTTAAGTCTCCAACATGCACAGACGAAGATGTTGAAGCGGCAAAAGAATTAGCTGTTATCGCAGAGATGAATGTAGAGGAATATGGGCTTGAAATGCTTAAGGCTGGCGCAGATATGAGTGAAAAGTCAGTAAAGCAATTACTAACGATTGATGCGAAGGAATTTACAATGGGATCTCATAAAGTGGAAGTTGCCCAAGTAAACGTTGTCGACACAGAAGATGTGTTAGGTCGTAAAGCAGAAGTCGAACAAGAGATGGCTAACACCATTGCAGAAAAAGGATTAGGTTTATTCGTTTTAGCAGTGACAGATATTTTAGAAAATGATTCTGTTATTCTTGCTGTTGGTGCTGAAAAACAAGCTGTTGAAAAGGCATTTGATGTTAAGCTAGATAATAATCAAGCTACATTGCCAGGTGTTGTATCACGTAAAAAACAAATTGTCCCACAGTTAACAAGTGCGTTGGCATAAAGTAAGCAGAATGTCTGACTTTTGGTAATTAGACAGTTTATAATAATTTTAAAAAGTGCCTTTGATCCATGCGATCTGAAGGCACTTTCTTTTTCTAACCTAAGTTTAGTAACTTCGACTAACATCAAGCTCTTCTCCATCATTGAAATCAATTTCTAGATCAAAACTTAATAAATCCTGTTCACTTACCGTTAAGTGGTTTAAAATCTCGGCAATAGCATCGTCTTCAGATGTGGGGGGAGTGATTTGTATTTCTTGAAGCATTATTTCAATTTCTTCAATGGCATCAGGGCCGGATATTTCTATCTTCTCACCATTTTCTTTTTCAATTTCTGCTTCCTTGTCCTCCTCATAATCATAATCGTAATCCCATTCATCCCCATCTTGAAATTCCAAACCTAAGTCAAAGTCATCCACACCATAATCAAATGAAGAACTTTCCTTTGATCCGTTTTGTGTATCCTGATCCTCGTTACTCGTCTGATTATTTTCAACGAGGTCTAATTCATTGTCGTTAAGATCGGCGCTTATATTCTCATTAAAATTGACATCCATACTCTCTTCATTTGGATCAAGTTCCTCATTACCGTTGCCACATGCAGTAAGAAGTAATACAAAAAACAGCATTATAAATAAAAGTCGCTCCATTATGATCTTCCTCTCAATATATCAATATTCTAATATCCCACTATTCGAAAAAAATAAACATAATAAGGGGGGGAGATAATCATTTATGTAAAAAACAAAAGGTCGGTAAAAAATGATTGTATTTATCTTTTATCGTAGTATTTAACTGTTGTTTTTATAAACTATATTTTGAGAAGAATTGAAGAGGCGAAAGCGTCCGCCTAAAGCGGATTAAAGTACCTCGAAGTACAGAAACAATCTATCGGAAAGGAGAACATGATAGTATAATTAAAATGGTGCACACAATTAATCTTATCGTTAAAAGGACGTGACAGGCGTGAATAAGGGATCATTTTTTCTAGTGCTACTTGGAGCAATGCTCTGGGGAACAACAGGTACAGCGCAATTTTTCGCACCAGAAAATGCTCATCCAATCGCAATTGGAACGATGCGGTTAGCTGTGGGAGGTTCTGTTTTATTCCTTTTGGTTATCTTTCAAAAAAGAGACAAAAGCATTCAATGGCCTGTTAAAGCTATTTTAATGGCGGCAGTAGCTATGGCAGCCTATCAACCATTATTTTTCTCAGCCGTATCCGTGACCGGCGTTGCTATAGGGACAGTCATAGCCATAGGGAGTGCACCAATACTTACTGGACTAATAGAATTACTCGTTTATAAACGAAGACCGGACAGACAATGGCGGCTGGCGACTGTTTTATCAATTATAGGGTGTATCCTTCTGTTTGCTACCGAGGGGAATATCCAGTTAGATCCTCTTGGATTTTTAATGGCAATTGGAGCGGGGGTGGCTTTCTCTTGCTATACGTTGATAAATAAACAAATTATCCTGAAACTGCCTTCAGAAATGGCAGTAGCGGTAGTATTTTCGTTATCCGCTTTGTTTCTCTCACCTTTATTATTCGTATTCGATGTAAGCTGGGTGCTGCAATTTAACGGTGCTATGGTGGTTCTTCACTTAGGTATCATAGCAACTGCACTTGCGTACCTTTTGTTCGTCAAAGGGCTGATGGGTGTCCGTGCTTCTGTTGCAGTGACGTTATCTCTGGCAGAACCTTTGACTGCCGCGATGCTTGGTGTGTTGGTCGTTGGGGAGGTTCTTACCCTAACGGCGATGATAGGCGTGTTTTTTATTTTTTTAGGCCTTACTATTTTATTTTACACACCGAAAAAAAGAAGTGTCCCTCTATCTTAATAAAAAACAAGATCCACTCCTTATTTTAAAGGGGGACCTTGTCTTTTATTAATAGATAAGAATTTATAAAATTGGCAGCTACCTTCACACCGCACGTATCAAGGGAAACCCACATCCTCTCGAGTAGCACCTACACGAAATTACGTAGGTGCTACTCGGGGCGGTGGAAGCTGACGCTGCATTTAATAAAAGACGGCTATGCCGTTTTTCTTATAATTCTCCGTATTTCTCGAATCTTTTCTCTAGGTAATCTTGCAATACAGTCATCAACGAACAAACACCCCAATAAATCAGTGCGACTAACATGTACATCGTTAAAAAGTCCATTTCCCTTCCACCAATGATTTTGGCCATGTTAAAAATTTCAGGCACGGTGATCATTGCGGCTAAAGAAGAAGCTTTTATTAAATCAAGTAACACGTTTGAAGTGGGGGGGATCGCAATCCGTGTAGCTTGGGGTAAAACAATACGACGCAGCATAAGCCAGTAGGAAAACCCAAGGGATCGAGCTGATTCCCATTGCCCTTTAGGTACAGCGGCAATAGCAGATCGATTAATTTCGGCCATATAAGCAGCACTATTTAAACTAAAACCGATAACTGCTGCGGTTACAGCATTGAATTGTAAACCGATAGACGGAAATGCGAAATACAGCATGAATAGAATGATAAGTATCGGAACCCCTCGCATGAAAGATATATAAGTGCGCGCGGGCCACCTCAGTAGGGGATTATACGACATTCGTGCAAGGGCCAGAAAAAGGCTTAACAAAAGCCCAAGCACCATACTTGTCAGAGAAATAAATAACGTATAACCTATTCCTTGCATGATATATGGGATTGACTCAATCGCTAATCGTATATCAAACATCATGGCTCTCCTTACTCTTCGACTGCGAAATCAATATCCGGTTCTTGGGATACATCCTGGCCAGCGAAGAATTGCTCGGATAACTCTGTGATTGTACCATCTTCAAGCATTTCTTGAATGACAGAGTTTATATTTTCCTGAAGCTCTGTATTTTCTTTTTTCATAATAATTGCTTGATTGTTAGGTCGGTAAAATAACTCAGGGTGAACGGTAACTGCAATTTCCGGTAAAGCTTCATCGGCCATTGTTTGCAAATAGTAATCGTTTAATATAACGTCCGTTCTGCCGTTTTCTACATCAAGTAAATAAGTGTCATTGGTGACATTGTCATAGGTGACTGCTTCGGCACCATAGCCTTCCGCAATTTGCGTATAGATAGTGGTTGCAGCACCACCCGCACGTTTACCTTCTAAATCTTCCATCGTTTCAATGCCGGAATAGTCATCTTCACGAACGATCATGCTGCCATATGAGAATTTATATGGATCGGAAAACAAAAAGTCTTCTTCGCGAGACTCACTCATATCAATGTCATTCACAGCGAAATCCACTTGATCATTATTAATAGAAGTTAGCATCCCGTCGAAACCCATCTCCGTAAACTCAATGTCTAAGTCAAGTCGGGCTGCAATTTCACGTGCAATCTCTACTTCGAATCCTGTTAACTCTTCGGTCTCATCAGAATGAAACGATGTAGGGAAGAGAGTCCCGGATGTAGCGACAGTTAATGTTCCTTCTTCTTGGATCTCATCCCATTGAGATACTTCTTCATCATTACTACCACAAGCAGTGAGTATGAGAGTCGTCGATAAAGCACCTAATAGTGATGCTTTTCGAATCATATTGGAAAAATGAAGCATAAAAAAAGAACCTCCTCAAAAATTATCTTTACTCCATTAAAAACATAGCATGTAAGTAGAGATGAAGGCAATCAGAAAGTTTTGGATTCAATAAGTAACCGTTTTCAAGGTGAAATGAACAGAAAAATACCCACGATAGTTATTTGTCGTGGGTACTAGCAGATACTTATTTAGCAGATTGAATGTTTTTTTGTGCTGCATTCACTTGCTCATCCGCATGATAGGAAGACCGAACGAGAGGACCAGATTCACAGTGTTTAAATCCTTTTGAGAATGCGATGTCCCGAAGCTCAGCGAACTCTTCCGGTGTCCAGTATTTTTTAATTTTTAAATGTTTTTTAGTAGGCTGCATGTATTGACCTAACGTTAATATATCTACATCAACTGCACGAAGATCATCCATTGTTTCGAGGATCTCTTCTTTCGTTTCTCCCAGACCTAACATCACACTCGATTTAGTAGGGATATCAGCATACATCTCTTTACAGCGACGAAGAACTTCCAAGGTTCGTTCATATGTTGCTATCGCTCTCACTTTCGGGGTTAGCCGACGAACAGTTTCTATATTGTGATTAAAAATGTTTGGACGTGCATCCATTAGAATGCGTAAGTTTTCCTCGCTTCCACCCATATCCGAAGGAAGAACCTCCACAGTTGTGAACGGACTTTTTCTGCGAATTGCCCGAACAGTTTCGGCAAAGATAGTGGCCCCTTTATCATTCAAATCATCACGGGCAACCGCAGTGATCACGACGTGTTTTAAATCCATAATACGAACAGAATCCGCAACTCTTTCCGGCTCCTGTTCGTCAAGCTCATTCGGTAACCCTGATTTAACAGCACAGAATCGGCATGCTCTTGTACAAATATCTCCGAGAATCATAAATGTAGCTGTTTTCCGTTCTGCCCAGCATTCGTGAATGTTCGGACACTTTGCTTCTTCACAGACGGTATGTAGATTTTTTTCCCGCATTAGTTTCTTTAATCCTGTGTATGATTCATTTGTATTCAGTTTAATTTTCAACCAGTCTGGTTTACGAACGTGTTCTTCTCGTTTTGTTGCCATGAATAAACACTCCTCACTTTACTCGTTTAAAGTTTGTAATTCCACCGATCCTGTTCATACTTTTCTGAGGCTAATTTTAATACTTCCTGTTCTTGCTCTTTATTTAGTTGAAAAGATTCCAAATGAATGTCTAGACCTTTTTCAAACCCTGTTTTAAAAGCCTCTTTTACATCAGCCAATGAGACTGGCACCTCAAGTAGTTCATTGATTGCCACTGCTTTTTTTGAAAAACTTTGTTGCATCCTTCGTCGTACTTTTTCAGATGGGTAATTAAATAAATCAAATAATTTCTCTTCATCGATCGATAAAATAATCGAGCCATGCTGAAGGATAACCCCTTTTGATCTTGTTTGAGCACTGCCGGCAACTTTGCGGCCTTCGACAACGAGCTCATACCAAGAAGGCGCATCGAAACAAACAGAAGATCTCGGTTGCTTCAGTGCCATTTTTTCCTCATCGGTCTTAGGGATTGAAAACTCTGCTTGGAGGTCTAAAAGTCGAAAGCCTTGTAAGAGGCCTTCAGAAATAATCCGATATGCTTCGGTGACTGATTCTGGCATTCGGGGATGATCCTCCGACACAATCACACTGTAAGTAAGTTCATCATCATGTAAAACAGACCTTCCACCAGTCGATCTTCTTACGAATCCAAGGGAATGCCGTTTTACTTCCTCCATGTTAATTTCTTTTTCAACGCGTTGAAAGTATCCTAACGATAAAGTGGCGGGTTGCCAACCATAAAAGCGAATTACCGGGGGAATAATTCCTTCCTGATGCCAATTCATTAATTTTTCATCTAAGGCCATGTTATAAGAAGGAGACTTGTTACCTGAATCGATACAATACCATGTTTCCATATTTCCCCTCCCTCTACTATCTAATCATACCTAAAAATGGCCTCAACTTCAAAGTAAGAATTATAGAAAGATTTAAAAAGTGGGGCGGAAAACTCGGAAATAGAGATTTTTAATAATTTATTTATTGCCTTCTCTCATGAAATGATTGTACATCTTGTATTTTTTGAGATAATGTAGAATATATACGAAAGAAGTAGAGATAAAGAAAAAGGAGTCCTAGTAAGGATGAGTCGTAAAAAAACAATCGATCAGGCAATGCTGTTTAAGGAAACGGAAAAACTTATCATGGAATCAGGGTATAGTGGCTTTCACTTTAAAGCATTATCTGCCCGCTTAGGAGTGGCAAGAAGTACTATCTACAATTATTATACGAAAAAAGAAGAGCTAGTTACTGATTATATGGTGCACTTATTAGAAAAAGCGGTCGCTCAAATGGATAATGTCGATAAAAAAGAAGAACCAGTTAAAGAATTAATCAGATTGTGGTCTAAGTATGCAAATATGCATCAAATGCTGCAAATAATGCCTTACATTGATAAAAAGGCCTCACCTATGGTAGAAGAAAATACGAAAAAGATGTTTGATCTATTTATAAAGATGAAAACTAAAATAGAGGAAACGTTAAAGGACGGTCAAATGAAAGGTATCATCCGCGAGGATATTCATATGAAAACCATTGTAGGCTTAGTCATGTCAACGGTTCAAATTCCTGTTCATCATGATACACTTGACGAATGGGTAAATGAAGTCTATCAACTACTCATGTCCGGATTAAAAAAATAATGAAAAAAGAGCTAAGATGCGAGCCTTTTTGAAAAGAAAGGTATATAATGAACGGAGCATATACGGAACTATTAAAACATTGCGCTACTCGTCGTGAACAGATTGGCATCTCTTTTTTTAAACGAAAGTGACACAACTGTCATTTTAAAAAGAAATAGGGGGAAGTATAGGTGTTCAATACAATCATAAAAAGGCCAAAAATCACAATGATGTTTGTACTGCTACTCATTGCGATTGGGGCATTAACGTTATTTCAACTTCCACAAAAGGAAATACCAACGATCTCTTTAAATATAGGAACTGTTTCCACGGTTTATCCCGGTGGGACACCTGAGGAAGTCGAGCAACAAGTAACGATCCCTATCGAAAATGAACTAGAAAATATTGATGGGATTGATGAAATTAATTCTGTATCTACTTCGGGATTCTCGAATATTGTTCTCCGGCTTCAAGATGGAGTCAATGGGACTGAAGTGTTTATGGAAATTCAACAGGCAATAAATGGTGCGGAAAGTAAGCTACCTGACCAGGTAAGTACGCCTAATCTTTCTCAATCTGGTGGACTTGGTTCGTTATCAAGCTACCATGTGAAAAGTAATGATAGAGAAGAATTATATGAATTAAAAGATATTATTCACGGTTGGCAAAGAGAGATTGAAACAATACCAGGGGTAGAAAACACCATTGTGAAAGGATTTCCTGATCAAAACTATCAAATTAATATAAACTCAGAGGAACTATTTGAAAATGGTCTTGAGATTCCAGATGTCATTGAAGCTGTGGAAGAAGAACTTAATACTCAACCGCTTGGCCTACAGGAGACGAGTGGGAAAAACGTCCAATTAGCATTGGCCGTACTAGAAAGTGAAGAAGAGATAGGTGGAATCTTTATTGGACGTAACCTGGATGACAATTCCGTTTATTTAGAGGATATTGCTTCTGTAGGAATAAAAAATGAAACACCAGAAGATTTAATCACATACGAGGATAAATCTGCGATATCATTTACGGTTACAACCGGAAGCAATGTACACATCCCAAACTTACATGACGATGTTAACGATAGAATGGAAGCTCTATCAGCGGAACTCCCTGAAGAAGTTGAATTCGAGCTATTTTATACTCAGAAAACGATAGTGGATGAGATATTCAGTAACTTGTCGATTTCATTTTTACTAGCGGTAGTTTCCGTCATTGTCGTGTCTTTATTAGGTTTAAGCTTTTCATCCGCTTTGGTAGTTGCCTTGGCAATACCAACTTCCGTATTAATAGGACTCATTCCTTTACCTTTCTTTAATGTGAGTTTAAACCAAATTTCTATTATCGGTTTGATCATTGCACTCGGTATATTAGTGGATGACGCGATCGTAGTTGGCGACAACATACGCAATAAATACCGGGAAGGATTGGGACCTTTAGAAGGTGCGTTGCAAGGAAGTAAAGAAGTTCGTATCTCGATTATTACCTCAACATTAGCTATTGTTTTTACCTTTTTGCCACTTGTATTTATTTCAGGAGCAAATGGAGACTTTATACGGGCACTTCCAACTGTTTTAATCATGACTATTTTAGCTTCAACGATAGTCGCTTTAACGTTTGTGCCTATTTTTCTTGTGTGGAGAGAGAAAAAACAACGACGTAAAAAAGGAAAGTCACACCGTGTCCCTAAAGAAGGACTATTAGGAAATCAATTGGACCGGTTGGCGAATTGGTATAGTGATTCTGTCTTAAAGCGGGTCGTCCGTCACCCTTGGAAAGTAGCTATCATTGGCTTTATTATCACGACATGCTTTTATGCATTGATTCCTTTAATTCCTGTAGAGTTTTTCCCGAGCACGGATAGAGCAGAGGTGACGGTTGAAGTTCGATTACCAGCAGGAACAACAATAGAGGAAACCGAAAGTACTTTACTGGAAATGAAAGATTTTATTTTAGCAGATGATGAATTTATTAATGAAACGGTCGTATACGCGGGCAGAGGTTTACCGCCATTGTTTGGTGATGGCATCACGAACGGAGGAAATGAGACAGGGAACCTGCTGCTGCGGGTGGACAAAGAAAAGCAATCAGCAGTAGAAACAATCTCGAGGTGGACAGAGCCATTGCAAGAGAAGTTTTCAGATGCTGAAATAGAATTAACGACGATCGAGTCGGGCCCTCCGGTAGGAGCGCCGATTGCGATCACATTGCAAGGCCCGGAAGTAGATACGTTGATTGAGATGAGTAACCAACTGCAGACGGAGATTCGGAATTTAGAGGAAAGTGGTACTGTTTTAGATGATATGGGACCACTGCGACCGACCATTGTTTATGAACCGGTTCGAGCAGAAATAGAAGAACAAGGGGTTACTTTAGCACAAATAAGTGAGCAAATCGGGATCCGGACAGAAGGAATTCCGTTGATGACATTCCGTACAGGAGAAGAAGTGATTGATCTTCAACTGACGTTAGATAGACTTGAAGAAAATGATGAATTGGATTTGTCTGAGATCGTTATTCCAAGTCAGGGAAATGAGGGGGGAGGGCCTCCAGAATTCATTGAATTAGAGACGTTATTAGATGCAACAGAAGTGGAGGAGATTCCACAGATCATTCGTGATGAAGGAGTTCGTACGATTACTGTAAGAGTCTTTCCGGCGGATGACAATGATGATGTACTAGAGTCCGAGATAGAAACAATTACAGAAGATTTGCAAGCATCAGTTGGATCTGATTACGCCGTAAGCTTAGGCGGCGAAACAGAAGCGCGCACGGACTTCATTCTTGAATTGGCAACGCTGTTTATTGTTGTGATGTTTTTAATTTATATTGTTATGGCGATTCAATTTTATTCCTTAAGCATTCCACTGTTAGTGATTAGTACGATTTATATCGCTGGAGCAGGGGTGATGATTGGATTATTTCTGACACAAACAGGCTTGGGATTCATGGCTTTAATGGGAATTGTGTCTCTTTCCGGTATTGTGGTAAGAAATTCGATTGTTCTTCTCGAATTTATCAAGCAACGTCGAGATGAGGGAAAGAGTATTGAGGAAGCAGTTATTGAAGCTGGGAGAGTTCGTTTACGACCAATTTTATTAACGGCGTTTACTGCAATTGGTGCTTTAACACCGGTAGCGTTTAGTGGAGATGCTTTATTTACTCCCCTGGCTATTTCAATCATATCGGGGTTGTTATTTTCTGCAGTGCTCACTGTTATTCTTGTCCCAGCAGTTTATACAGCTTTTGCAACAAAGTTTGGAAAGTAAGAAGAAAAACGAGGATAGATTTTGCATATAGGGTACTGAAAAAGTGAATTAAACTTTTTCAGTGCTTTTTTTGCAAGATAATAAGAAGGCAACTGCCTCCAGTCGTACGTAGGAAGGATGATCACCACCTCCTTTCGAGTAGCACCTACACGCATTACGTAGGTGCTACTCGAAAGGCATAACGTTGCATTTAAGAAAAGACGGCTATGCTGTTTTTCTTAAATAATTGATGCGCTTTTTGAAACCAAAGACTATAATGGAATCAATTCAATTCGGTAGAAGCGGGGTGATTCGGATGGGGAAAGTAAAAATTCTTATCGTAGAGGATGAAGAGAAAATAGCCAGAGTGGTCAAGCTGGAACTGGAGTATGAAGGCTACGAGACAACGGTGGTTAATGACGGGCTTGAGGCTTGGCAGTTATTACTGGCGACACCTGGTGCTTGGGATCTTGTCTTATTAGATATCATGTTGCCCGGACTTAGTGGAATCGAAATATTGCGGAGACTTCGAAAAGAAGAAATTGCTATTCCTGTAATCATGTTGACCGCAAGAGATGCTATCGTAGATAAAGTTACCGGCTTAGATCAAGGAGCCGATGATTACGTAACGAAACCATTTGAAATCGAAGAATTGCTGGCTAGAATACGCGTGTTAATTCGTCGGAATAATAAGGTATCCTCAACTCGAAGTGATCAGTCGATAGAGGAGAATCTTTTACAATTCTCGGATTTAAAAGTTAACCTTGGAACCAGAGAAATAACTAGGTCGGATAAACATATTGAACTCACACCGAGAGAGTTCGACTTACTAGTATATTTAATGAAAAATAACCATCAAGTTCTCTCAAGAGACCAAATACTTGAGCAAGTGTGGGGATTTGATTACTTTGGAGATACGAATGTAGTAGACGTATATATTCGTTATTTAAGAAATAAAATGGATCGAGGGTTTAGGACGGAAATTATTCAGACTGTTCGTGGAGTTGGTTATGTGATGAAGGAGAAAGAATCATGAAAATTTCACAACGCATTACACTGATTTCTACTGTAATGCTTTTTATTATATTGGTTTTAGTGAATACGAGCATTTACTTTTTATTCGGATACTATACCATGAATGCGGAACTCGCTCGTACCCAAAATCAGGCTAGATCCTTAGTGGAAGCATTGGAACCGAGTACAGATAATTGGCAACCAAGAGAATACTTAAGAGCATCTGTATCAGGAGAAGGGATGATACGGGTGATTGATGAATCATCGAGTATCATCGTTTCCGTAACTGCAAGAAATCAATTATTAAATCAATTGGATGGACAATATACTGCAGAAGAAATGGCAGTAAAGCTGGAAACAAATATGGGGTCTTTTGCGGTGGCAAGAGTTCCAATGATTTGGTCAGACGGGGATGTAGTTAGTCTTGAAATGTACGAGCCCCTTACATTATACGAAGAGACACTGGGGATTTTGCGCGTTATTTTAATCATTGCTTCACTCTTTATTATCGTCCCTAGTTTTTTTGCCGGCCGATCGTTAAGTAACTTTATATTAATTCCAATACAGGCACTGGTAAAAACAATGAATCAAATTCGGGAAGAAGGTACGTTTAAAAAGATCAATATTAACGAAAAAGCAAAAGATGAACTCACTGAGATGGGACGTACGTTTAATCACATGATTGATTTGTTAAAGGAAAACTATGAGAAACAACAACAATTTGTCTCTGACGCATCTCATGAGTTAAAAACCCCTCTTACTGTAATTGACAGTTACGCACAGCTTTTGAAAAGGTGGGGGAAAGACAAGCCAGAGGTATTAGATGAAGCGGTGGGTGCGATTTCGTCCGAATCAAAGAGAATCAAAGAAATGACAAATCAAATGCTTGTTCTGGCCTCAAGTGATGAATCAGTTGCTATGGAATTGCAGCAAGTGAATTTGGCGAAAATTATGTTTGAAACAGCTAGACAAATGGAGACCACGTATCACAGGACGATTACTGTTCAAACAGACGGTCGTTCTCAGTTTTTGATTTTTGGGAACGAGATGCAACTAAAACAACTCGCGTTTATATTGCTTGAAAATGGGTTGAAATATAGTGAAGATAAACTTGAAGTTATGATCTGTAAGCGCACAGAGAACTTAGAGTTAACTGTAAAAGACTTCGGAATAGGAATTGCAGAAGCGGATATCCCTCATGTATTTGACAGGTTTTATCGGGTAAATAAAGATCGTAATAGAAAAACTGGCGGCAGTGGACTAGGTCTTGCGATCGCGAAGAAAATTGTAACTAGTCATCAAGGCACGATCTACGTTGAAAGTGAAGAAGGAAAAGGGTCAACTTTCAGAATCGTATTTCCGGTTCTAACCGAGGAGGAGGTAAATGATGAGAAATAAAAACCTATTTTTCGTCCTCTTTGGGATTCTTCTTTTGATGGCTATCGGATACGTCACATACTCGGCCTTGGCATCAGAGGATATGATGGCAGAAGTCAATATTAAAACAATGTTAGAGGAACGTTACAATGGGAGTGTCTTGTCATTAAATATGAATGAGGAAAGTACAGGTTTATCTTATGCTGCTGAATTGCACTCTGCACAAGGAACGTATTTGATTGAAGTAGATGCACATAAAGGAGAGGTTCTATCCTTAGAGAAAATTTCAGCAGAGACAGAGTTCCAAGAAGAACAGGTGGATGTCGAATTATCCAAAGAAGAAATCACTGATATTGTAGAGGCTAGGCTTTCTGATGAAGCGGAGATTCTCGATATCCAATTGAATGAAGGTGGAAGTGGTTCCATGTTCTATAGTGTGGCGGTAAACCATTCTGGAAACAGAGGAACGTTTGAAATAGATGCAACTTCAAAGGAAGTTCTCACTTATACCGAAGATCAAGTGGAGCAATTAACTCAGCAACAGGCTAGTGAAATTGCCTTAAATGAGCACTCCGGCGTCATTGATGATATTACTTTAGAACAACAAGACGGGCGACTTGTTTATGAAATAGAAGTCGAAAGTGATGAAACAGGAGTAGATGCAGATATCATCATTGATGCATATTCAGGAGAAGTAATATCTGTAGTGTTGGATAATTGAATAAGGTGATAAACAGAGATTCGTAATTCTTCCAAACCACCAACCGCGATAATAAAGCATCTAAAATAAAAATAAAAGACTCTCTGCAGTTCCATATCACTCTCATCGAATTCTCATTTTTCTCTAAGGTTCTTATCATAATCCTTCTCTACAATAAAGATATAACCTTAAGAGGAGGAATAAATGATGAAGAAACTTACGATTATTTTAACGACGATCTTTGCTTTAGGCGGTACAACAGCATTGGGAATGGCAACCACGAATTCAAATGTTGAGCAGGCGGAGCTTCAATCGAATACAGCGGTGGTGGATACAGTAGGCGCGGAGGAAGATAAAATCACTGAAGAAGAAGCGGTGAAGATCGCGCAAAATACGATCGATGGAAAACTTGATGAGGTAGAATTAGACACAGATGATGGTGTTCAAGTATATGAAGTAGAAATCGATTTTGAAGGTGACGATTATGATATCAAAGTCGATGCCTATACAGGTGAGATACGAGAGACGGACGATGATTTATTAAACACACCAGTAGCTGATGAAGTAAGTATTTCCTTGGAAGAAGCGAAAAAAATTGTGAGTGAATTAGCTCCAGGCGGAATAATAGATGATGTTGATCTGGAAATGAAAAACTCGCGTTACGTATATGAAATAGAAGTGGAAATAAATGATGAAGACGGTGATGTGCAAATTGATGCGGAAACCGGTGAAATTTTGAAATTAGAAGATGATCTAGAGAAGTTGTTGGAGGGGAATTCATCCTCAAATGAGCAAATAAACTCTAGTGAATCAAAGGGCAATGCTTCTAAAGAGAATAAGGGTGAGCAAATTTCCAGTGAGGAAGCAAAGGAAATTGCATTAGCTCATGTTGGGAATGGCAAAGTGGATGACATTGAGCTAGACAATGAAGATGGTTTGCTGCTTTTTGAAGTGGAAGTTGAGCATAATGATGATGATGTCGAGGTCTATATTGATGCGTATACGGGAGAAGTTGTTTACGTGGATTAGTAGTTGTGATGGAAATCCGAGCTTAATGATAGGGCAGGGGGTTGAAGTCAAAGTTCTCGACTACTATTTAAAGCTTTTTTTTAAGAAAACAAAGTTTCTGACAAGCTAAAATTAAATAATAGGAGCACACAAATAGACATTGTGTGCTCCTTATTGTTATTTATCATAACGTAGCTTCCATTTGTTTCTGTAGTAAAGAATTAAATACACTCTTTTTTTCCTGTGCTAGCTGCTCGAATTCGCCGTTTTGAATCACGAACCCATCGTCTAAAACAATGACTTGGTCTGCATTGCGAATTGTCGACAGCCTGTGCGCAATTACGATGATCGTCATTTTGCCTTTTAAACGATCGAGTGCTTCTTTTATCCGTGCTTCATTTTCTGTATCGAGGGCACTTGTTGCTTCGTCTAAAACGAGAATAGAAGGTTTTCGTAAGATAGCACGGGCTAAAACAACGCGTTGTCGCTCTCCACCTGACAGTTTTATACCGCGGTCTCCGATAAGGGTATCAAGGCCTTCCGGCAGCTTGCTAACAAAGTCAGCTGCTGATGAAAATTCAAGTGCTTCCCACATTTCATCTTCTGTAGCATCTGTTTTCACAAGCTGCAAGTTCTCACGGATACTTTCGTTAAAAAGAAACGGATCTTGTGGGACGTAACTAATGGCCCTGCGTAAAGAGATAAGGTTGTCTTTTGAAAGCGGCACCCCATCTATCAGTAACTCTCCTTTTTCAGGTTTATTCAACCCCATTACGATATCGATCAATGTGCTTTTTCCTGCCCCGGAGCGGCCGACAACTGCAGTCATCTGATTGGCTGGAATGGTGACGTTGATGTTTTTTAGTGCATATTCCGATTCATTATAACGGAAAAAAATATTTTTGCACACAATGCTTTTATCCACTTGAAGCGGAGTAATCTCATGGTCAGCATTTTCAAATTCTACTGCAGATTTACATTCTTCCTGCATGGCAATTACTTCTTTAAATGCCGGAAGCATGGAGGCAATTTGCTCCAAAGATGATTGAATTCCGGCTACCCGGGGCCAAAGTCGGGAAAAGATAACCGTAATTAATAAAAGTTGCGCTCCTTGAGCTTGAAACAAATTTACGGATATAAAAATAAATGTGGCGATAAGTAAAGCGGAAGCAACCTTGTAAATCAATTGAGACTTTGTTTTCAACTTTGTATATTCTACCTGCTCATGCTCCATACGTTTTGTTATGGAGCGGTACCAGTTCATTCGAGAATCCTCTAAAGTGTTACTTTTTATGTCTTTGATTCCATTTATTTGGTCTGTGATCCCACCGAGATAATTTCTGCCTAACTCGTAATTTCTTTGCCCGAGAGCAAGGGATCTTTTAAGGAATGTTCGATTAAAAAAAATCAATATTAATCCGCATGATAAAACAAAAGCAGTGATCGAGGGAGTAAGCCAAAAGGCAATTCCTATTTGAATGATAGTGAAAATAAGAGAGGCAAAAAACTGTAAAAAAGCATGGGTTCCTACACTTGCGCGGGCTAGTTCGGCTGTTAATATATTGATAAGATCAGTCTTTCTGTTTTTAACGAAGAAACGCCAGTTGGCATGGAGTAGAGAGTCATACGTTTTCACACGCATATCTCGAAAAAAACCGTGTTGTATTTTTGCTTCACGAATCGTAATGTTTCTTTGAAGGACATTTTGCGCAATACTAATGACTACAAAAATAGCTAAAATTATTGGCAAACCTGTCGTTACAGGAATCCCTTGTAAGAACTCAAAAATGCCAGCGACAGGAGTATTTCCTGCGTCGATGTCTACGATGCCAGTCACGCTGATCATTGGTATTAACAGGAGGGTGCCAACCCCATCAAGTAAACTAATTAAAATCATTGCCAAGAGATTGAAATAGAGAATATTACCGGCATAGGCATGTATTTGTTTTACAAAATAGAAAACAGGTTTTAACATTTCACTTTCCTCCTAGGATATTGCATGTTTCCTCGTTTTCCTCCACCCCCAAAGAAATGGCCGTAACGGAAAGTAAAGAAAATGAAGTTTTTTTGGCAACGGTAGCGTTTGTGCATCTTCCGGGTAGGGATATAAAAAGCTTAAAATAAATAGAAGCTTTTGGGATAATGACATTAACGAAAATAAATGACGGCTATGATAACGTGCTGTCCTTTCTGGAACAGGAGTTGTATGAAGATTCACCATGTTTTCTAAATAAAAGACAGCATCCTGCGCTAATCTTATTGGCTGCTTCCCTTTTAATAATGGACTTAGAGTTTCATGGACGTGTGAATTCATAAGGTAGGTTGCTAAGACAATCGATTGTCCACCAACAGAAAGACTTTTCCCTTTTTTGAAAAGTTTACAGACGATTTCCCAATTTACATCTAGTTTTAATAGTTGATGAATATCTACTAACCACCGCAATCTTGACCAACCGTGACGGCTTCCGTGGGATACGAGAAATACAAATAAGTCTTCTTTCACCAGATAATATACAGGGGAACTTGTGATAGAGGTGATACTTTTTCTGTCCCATAAGTCGTTAAAACTAGGTTCTATCCCTGGTCCAGGATGTAACCGCCAGTGAACTTCCAACTTTAACCCGTTTTCAGGATGGATATAAGTGACGCGGTGGTGTCTCCATCGCCAGTCATTAAGAACGGTTTGAATATAGTCATCCTTAACATAGCCAAGTTCACTCAGAAGATTTCCGACAGTTTCAAGCGCTTCAATAGGAATGAGAAAATCTAAGTCACTGGAAGTTCTTAGTGACAGATCTCCATACAATTCATAAGCCAAATGAGGACCTTTCAGGAAAAGAACACGTATTTGATTCTCGTCTAACAATTGACTGACAGTCTCCATTTCTCGTGTTAAATGGAGCATTTGGAACGTATTTCTTTGATAATAGTGATATAAAGTTTTCGTAACGTTTGCTGGTATGACATCATTACACTGCTTTGCTTTACTGTAAAGGATAGGGTATAGACGGTGATGCAGGGATAGGTCAATAAACAACTCCCAATTAATATCTTTAAAAATTTCATGATCAATTTGATGGGATTCGTCTTGTTGATCTTTTATTAGTTCAAGAATAAGTGATAACTCCTTTGGTACCTGTTCTAAATTAAGAACAATTTGATTATCCATAGTTTTCTCCTTCAGAATGTTTCAAAGAGATTTTTTTTGCAAATATACTAACAACCGTAAATTTTTCCATACCTTCCGAGCCAGAAATATAATAAGGTCCGCTGCGTAACCAAGCATGTGCTGCGAAAGCTCCACTTTCATCTTTTCCGGTACCAAGGTATAACGTACTTTCAATTTCACGTTTTTCTAACATTTTCATCGCCGCAATAGCTTTTACAAGACATTGACTTTCCCAAATTGTGTACCGGCTCATCAAATGAATTGCCTGAGATACTCTGGAAAGTGTTTCCTTGGTGTTATTATTGGAGGAATACGTCGTTTCCTGCATATGCTCTCCTAAGGAAGGCGCAATTTTGGAAAAAGGCATTTTTTTAAGAATGCGGGCCCAGCCTAAATAAATAAAAGCTTCTATTAGTAATCGTTTCATTTCGGAGTCGAAACTCAAGAATAACTTGATTTTTTTAAGCATCCCAGCTGTCCTTTCATCGAATATTGATCTGTTATTCTTTCGTCTGAATCAGATCCTCTTTATGAAGCATTTCTAAAAATGATAGGACATGTTCTTCACATTGATTTTTATCAACGTCATAGGTGGACATCAACGTGTTTACTAGACTATCTATTGCTATTGGTTTCTCGATGAGTTCCCAAATCTCTCCGCCAATATCTCCTAAGTTATAGTATTTTCCGTTATTAATACTTAACATGACCTTTTCGCCATCCATATCACTGACGATATTTCCAGATTTTTGACTTATGAAATGACCAGTCAGAAAATTTTTATTTGTAATCATATGCGTATCTCCTTTTTAATTTTTGAAAGTAATAGAGCAGATATTTCATTAGCGGTAAAACGAGATGTTGGGCGTTGTATTTGGAAAAGCTCCAACTTATTGATCATAGCCGCACAAGTAGTGAAATGCCATTCCATTAATCCAGAAGGTTTGAGGAAGAAGTTTCGATACGTATGATAAAACAATGTATGGAATCGTTCCAGGTTTTTAATAGGTTGAATGTCTAATTCTTCGCCTTCAGTTTTAACTAATTCGAATATACCTGTAAGTGGCAACGATTCAGTTGTAAACTGAGAGAGTACAGGGACAGCAAACTTTGTTTCTCTATCAACAATTGGACGTAAGTTTTTTGAATCCATTCCAAACTCATTAATGCTTTCCTGCCAAAGTTTTTGCTGAGGATAGGCCGGTGTTACCATTGGAACATTATCCGGCGTTAAGGTAACAGGGATGACATCATCACTAATAAGTTCATAGCCCAGTTTTAACAAAGCAGAAGCAGTGGTAGATTTACCGGCGCCAGAGTCTCCAACAATAGCGTATGCCTTCCCGTCGATTGCTATGGCACTTCCGTGTAACGGAAGGACTTTTCGTTGCATTAAGATTGCGCCCATGCAGGTACCTAAGAGGTAGAGGCGGATTTGGTCGTCACTTGCTTGGTCTAGAGGGGATACGACAATGCTACGGCCATTTGTAATAGAAAAAATAGCTATACCTGGCATATGGAACATAACGAAATTTTCCTTAATGACAAAAGTTTGATTCGGTTTTGCTTGTTCAGCCCACTGTGCAGTAAGATTACCTTTTTTTATCTCTATATCCGGATCAAAATAACTGTACGTTTCTTTAAATAACTCTGGTAAATCATATTCACTAAGGATGGTTAATCTGAATGCTTTATATATAATCTTTTTAGTTGTTTCCATCATCTTTTTGGGTCCTTTCTTGTTAATTAACCCTTATACTATAATAAGTATAAGGGTGTTGGGAGCATTAACTACCTAAACAACTAGCATTAGATCGTCCTTCGTGAGTCTCATTTTTTCCATCTGAAACATCAAAACAATCAGCATTCGCATTACCTGGACCATTCATTGTCAAACTTATATCAAGAACATCTAATACTGGTGTAGACCATGTCTTTTTCATCTGTTCACCCCCTCTCAATTCATCCCGTGTCATGTTGTACTCTTAATAAACCGGTAAAGAATCAAGCAATGTGTTAAGTTTTTAAAATCATGATCGATGATTAGTTCAGGATGTGGTTGGTTAGATAGTTTCTTGATGGTATCTTTGAAGGCGTCTATATTAATAAATTTTGCTATCTTATCATCCATAAACATCTGATTAATTTCTTCAATAAAAGAAGACCAGTTGTTTGCCATTCTGTGAATGATATCTCCTCCTTGAAAACCTCTACTTATTTGATTTAGCCTTACTTTGTCTGGCAATGCATGTTTAGTAACACGACGTAAAAAGGAGCGTTCCAAACCATCTTTGACATACTGTTCATCTGGTAAAGCTAAACAAAATTTTATAACTCTTAAATCATTTGTTGGATCTCGATCCCAGACTCCATAGCGAAGACTCATTTTCGTATTAACAACCCCACTTTTGTTCCATGGATAGAGTTTCTGATAATAGTTTTTTCGATAGTCTGTAAGATTTGTCACAGAGCCGTTTATATTCATTCCATGCCCTAGAAGTTCTTCATATACATTTGTTTTTCTAGCCAATTCACCATTAATCATCGAAGTGAATGGACTATCTTGTTTTCTTTTTCCCCATAGTGAGATCTTAGGAGATGCTTTTTTTGCAATAAATGGTACAACAACTTTTTTTCCGGTATTGAAGTTCTGACAGTACGCTCCGAGTTCCCGATATAGACTGATCCACTTAAGTTTTTTCATGAGGGATGTGTAGTAGCTGTAAGTTAAATTTAAGGATCCCCAAGAGATAGAATGATTTCCTCTTGCTCCATTAAGCATAATCTTGATCCCTTTGGACTGTGCTTCTTTATTAATTCCTTTGAGCCAAAAGGTGTTCTCAAAAAATTTATAAGGCATTTCCATCAATTCTAGAAAGTCATCTACTTCTGTATACGGACTTTTACCAGGAAAACTCATGTAATGGTCATTGATATTCCCTACGTGTGCGACTGTTTCTTTGATAAAGGGTGATTCATCAGCAAGATAATAAGAAGAGGTCCAGTCTTTGAAATCTTTTTCTGGGATGTAGCTATACGTATGTAGTTGTTTATGATCTTTCTTTAATAGGTTTGCTGCAAAACTTACAACCGTTCCGGAATCTAAGCCACCGCTTAAATGAGAGCCTACTTCACCATATGTTCTAATACGGTCACTCACTGCTCTCCCGAAAATGTCCCTAAAGGCTTCTTCGTACTCTTCATCTGACTTTAACTTCAACTTCTTATCCACATTAATCATGCAATATCTTGAAAGAGTGATTCTTCCATTCAGTACAGTGATGCTATGAGAAGGAGGTATTTGTTGAATGTCTTTGTATACCGTTGCTTTCATGTCTGCTGCCTCGATCATACCCGGTATAACTATAAATTGAGCTAACCATTCTTCATTCAGTTTTTTTGTTATATATGGTAAAGAAAAAAGTGATTTTATTGTAGTAGAAAACGCAAAACGATTGTTTTCATTGTAATAATAAAGAGTTCGAGCACCTGAGAAATCTCTTGCTCCAAAAAGTTTTTGTTTTCGCTCGTCCCATATCATGAAAGCAAAATCACCGATTAAGTGTTTCGGAGTTTCACCTTGCCATTTTGCATAGGCTAATAATATTAACTGACTATCAGGCATGACTTTTCTTTGACCATGCTCGACCTGTAATGTATTAAATAATTCTTTGCGATTATCAATAATGGCATCGGCAGTTATCACTAATTGTCTTTCGGAGTCGTAGAAGGGAACAACTTCTTCAACTGATTCCGGAGTGATCCATTGCGCGTGACAACCTAGAAAAACAGTGTCTTTTTTCCATATATCAATAGCATCAGATGGGAATTGTTTAAAGGAATTCATCAAGCTACTAATATATTCACTATTTATTGGTTCTTTATTAAAGTGGATAAGACCAGTAATTGCGCTCATGATTTCCTCCAGTATTTTAATTAAATTTTTAGATAATTATATATATCGCTGAAATAAGTTCTTATAAAAGAACGGAATTTTATTTAATTAAGTTTTTTTGTACGTTATAAAGAACTTATTATGAATAATTTACCATCAACAATTATTAAAGTCAACTGATTTTAATGTTAAAATATGATGTAATTGGTACATAGGACAAACATGATTGAATTATCTATTCATACTTTAATTCCTAACAATATTTTCGTTTATAAATGATTAATGTTTTATTATTTCTACTAGAAGAATGACTTAATAGGAGGGGAAAAAGCGAGGTATTTTTACTTTCAAATGCAAGTAAGATTGCTACCGACAGAGGGTAGGTATTCACTCCCAAAACTCTTGAACTCTTTAAATAAGTAACAATTAATTATTATTCTAAAACAATTCTTTCTGGGTGGGAATAGACATTAAAAGAACTTCCACGAATAAAACCAACCGCAGTGATGTTTAAATCTTCGGCAAGTTTAATGGCTAAGTCGGTAGGGGCCGACTTAGATAAAACAATTCCCACTCCGATTTTAGCTGCTTTTGTAAGAACTTCAGAGGAAATACGGCCACTAAAAACCAGTACCTTATCTCTTACTGGAACATTGTTCAAAATGCTATATCCATATAACTTATCGAGCGCGTTATGGCGACCTATATCTGTACGGCTTACAATCAATTCCTCATTTGAGCAAAGGGCGGCATTGTGAACTCCGCCTGTCCCCTTAAAGACAAGGCTGTCCTCTTGCATTTTACGCATTAACTGGATACATTGTTCTGCTGTAATAAATGATTTTATCGTAGAAGTTTTTGTTGTTTTCGCATCGTTTTGGAAATAAAATTGTCTGCTCTTGCCACAACAGGAGCCAATAAAACGCTTTGAATAGGATTGCTGATTCATAACTTTTTTATTATAAAGATCTACGTATGCGAACCCCTTGTCTTCATCAATTTCAAGTGTCTGAATATCATCTTTAAAACGAAGGACACCTTCCGATGCCAGAAAACCAACAACCATTTCCTCAAAATTAGTCGGTGTGGACACCATTGTCGCAAATTCTTCGTTGTTTACATGAATAGTTAAAGGGAATTCTGTTACAATATCATCTTCCAGTGTTTGAAAAGCGCCATCTTTATACTTTACAATCTGCCTTTTCAGACTCACTTCGTGTTGAGACATTCGTTCCACCTCTTTTCAAGACTATACTAACAGCTATGTAAGACAGAGTATCATATATGCTATTAGAATATGATTATAAACAGTTATTTTCCAAGAGACAAGTGTCATGAATTTCACCTTTTACAAATGTGTCTAAATAGTGAATGTTATTAAAATTAACTATTGTAACTGCTTACAAAAGGAGGTATGATTTAGTTAAATTCATAGAATTGTCACATTTAAGATGCGAGACAGCGATCCTGTCGTCCGGTTTAAATGTTACAACTCTAAAAACGATTACAGTTAGCATAAAGTAGCGAACCTGCTTAAAACTAACCGTTGCGTCTTTTTGAAATGGAGCTCTCATTCATTTTAAAAAGTATTAGCAACGGTTTTTTGTTTGGAATGATAAACGAGTCTGCTTCACGCCGCACTTTAAAAGGAGGAAATCCTTAAGATAGTCGATCATTCTAGCTGTAATTAGTAGATAGCAGTTTATTTTAATTAGGAGTAGGAGTGAAGGTAATGGGGAAAACAAAGAATCGTTGGCTGATTGCTCTTGCAGCAGTTGGTATTCACATTTCAATTGGTTCCGTATATGCATGGAGTGTATTTACAAACCCTTTAGCAGAACAATTTGGCTGGAGTTTAAGTGAAATCTCCTTAACATTTAGTATTGCAATTGCATTTTTGGGTCTTTCAGCTGCATTTATGGGACATTTTGTTGAAAAGTATGGACCCCGCATTTCGGGGCTTGTTGCAGCTACCTTTTTTGGAATAGGTATTGTCGGAGCAGGATTTGCTGTTGATATCGGATCGCTTTGGCTATTATACCTTACATACGGTGCCTTAGGAGGTATTGGCTTGGGTATCGGTTATATTACACCAGTATCGACGCTTGTAAAATGGTTTCCTGACCGTCGAGGTCTTGCAACAGGATTAGCGATTATGGGATTTGGTTTTGCAGCAATGATTGCAAGTCCGATTATGGCTTCTTTAATCAATTCAGTTGGAATTTCGAACACGTTCTATATTCTTGGAATTAGCTATTTTATTATAATGATAGGATCTTCTTTATATCTTGAAAGACCACCAGAAGGTTACATGGAAGGGGCTGCTGTTGCGAATAAAAAAACGCAAGCAGACCTTTCCCAATTAACTGCTAATGAGGCAGTGAAAACGAAACGATTCTGGTTTTTATGGACCATGTTATTTATTAATGTGACGTGTGGGATAGCAATTTTAGCTGTTGCATCACCAATGGCACAGGAAATCGCTGGTCTGTCAGCTGTCGCTGCGGCAACAATGGTTGGTATTATGGGCTTCTTCAATGGTGCAGGTCGTCTGGCATGGGCTTCTATTTCCGATTACATTGGACGTCCAAATGTGTATACAACATTTTTCGTCCTCCAAATTGGCGCTTTTTTCATGCTACCATCGATCTCGCACGCTATCGCATTTCAAGTAGTTTTGTTTCTAATCATCACCTGTTATGGGGGTGGGTTCGCTTCGATACCGGCTTATATTGGAGACTTATTTGGCACAAAGCAACTAGGGGCCATTCACGGATATATCCTGACTGCTTGGGCTCTTGCTGGTTTAGTCGGACCAATTGTTGCAGCTCGGGTTCGAGAAGTGACTGAAAGCTATGCGGCCACTCTGTATATCTTTGGTGGAATGTTTATTGTAGCGCTCGTAGTATCACTGATTATTCGCATGGACATTAAACAATTAAGAGAAAAAAATGCTAAAGAAACACTAGCAGGTTGACATTTTATATTCTTACTACTAATCTTTTAGTATAAACGTATCGAGATTGGAGTATCATGGGCAAATATGAAGCAGAATTCAGCAACTTAGTTCGGGCATTCAGGAAAAAACATATGGGAAAGGGCCCAAGCAAAATCAGTACAACTTTTTGCAAAAACTGGGCGATATGTGAAATGGAAGGGAATTTGTCACCTATAGAAAAGTTTATTGCAAGTGCCGAAGATGGGAAAACAATGCTTCGTTCGGCTAGAACTGAAATGGTGAAAGAGATGTATCGTAAAAACCGCCCAATTGAAATGGAAGAGTTTTTAGGGTATAACTTTGTGGAACTATTCGTAGATATTGATATAGAACAAGATAAAGGAATGTCTATCTTTGTTTTTGATGGTAACCTGGAAGAAAAGTTTACTAAATTAAAATAGTTAGGTTTGGCACTTGGCAGCGTTCCTGTTTAAGACTCAACCACCGAGGCATTTTTTGATTAAAATGTGCGGTGGTTTTTTTAAAATTACAGAATCGATGAGTGTTGATTTTGAAAAGTCATCGCTTTCGTCCTACGGTGAAGTCCCGAGCCAAAAGGTCAAATTATATTTTTAACAATAAAAGGCGGCTATGCCGTTTTTCTTAAAATACGAAGGGGTGTAAAGATGGGGAAAACGAAACACAATGGCCCGATGAAAAAATCTAAAATGCCAGCACCAGAACATTGGGTGAGTCCAATTCCATTCGGCCTTGGAAAAATTAAACCAACGCATATTCGTGACTCATTTAAAACAGTATGGGAAAACAAAGATAATATTAATTATGCTAAAAATATTATAACGAAGGGTGTATGTGATGGATGTGCGCTGGGAGTCTCTGGTTTATATGACCAAACGCTAACAGGACCGCACATGTGTACAACGAGATTTAATGTTCTTCGGTTAAATACGATGCCTGCAATTAAAGAAGAGATCCTTCATCAAGATATTGATGAGTTGCGTAAATATTCAAGCACAGAGCTTCGAAAGTTAGGTAGAATTCCATACCCGCTGATTCGCAAACCAGGGGACAAAAACTTTTCCCGCATTACTTGGGATGAAGCGATGAATACGATTGCCGGAAAAATGAAAACACTGGATCCAAAACAGTATGCATTTTATATGACTTCCCGAGGGATTACGAATGAGTCATATTATGTGGGCGGGAAAGTTTCCCGTTTCTTAGGTACAAATAATGTCGACAATGCTTCACGCATTTGTCACTCACCTAGTAAGACGGCGATGAAACGTTCTTTAGGGGTTGGAGCATCTACATCCAATTACCAAGACTGGATCGGGACGGATGTTCTATTGTTTTGGGGGAGTGTGGCTTCTAATTCCTCACCAGTTTCTACAAAATACATGCTGGAAGCAAAGAAAAAAGGGACAAAGATTATTGTTATTAATCCTTACAGAGAACCATCGATGGATAAATATTGGGTTCCTTCTGTTCCTGAATCTGCATTATTTGGAACAAAGGTGGCGGATGATTTTTATCAAGTAAATATCGGTGGTGATATTGCTTTTATGCATGGAATTATGAAGCATTGGTTTGACATGGAAGAGAAAGAACACGGATCTGCAATTAACCATCCCTTTGTTCAAGAGCATGTGAATGACTATGATGAACTTAAAGAAAATGTCGAAAAGCAATCCTGGGATGCAATTGTGGACTCAGCAGGAGTATCGAAAGAAAGAATCATAGAATTATCGGAGCTATTGGCAAAAAGTAAAAATGCTGTTTTTGCCTGGGCATTAGGTTTAACAATGCACTCATTTGCTACCGATAACATCTCCCAGGTATCGAATCTTGCTCTGTTGCGCGGGTTTATTGGGCGTAAGTATAGTGGGTTAATGCCGTTCCGTGGCCACTCCTCTGTACAGGGTAGTGGTGAAATGGGGGCAGACCCATTTGTATTACCCGGTGGAGACTATAAAGGTGATAATATTGAGCGAATTGAAAAGCTATGGGGCTTTGAGTTACCTAAATGGCAAGGCGATATTGTAGGTGTTACGCTTGAAAACATCGTTCTTCCAGAAGAAAATGAACGGAAAATTAAACTATATTATATGTCTGGTGGTAACTTCCTAGAAACGATGCCTGAACCTGCATTCATTGAAAAAGCACTATCTGAATTAGATATCAGGGTTCATCAAGACATTATTTTAAATACATCCACGCTTTTGGATGCGAAAGAAGCAGTTATTGTACTGCCGGCAAAAACCCGTTATGAACAAGAGGGAGGGGGAACGTCGACTTCCACAGAGCGAATGGTGTACTTTTCCCCTGAAATAGAAGGGAACAAAAATAGGATTGAAGAGGCTCGTACAGAATGGAAAATATACATTGATCTGGCGAAGCGTGTAAAACCGGAAACCGCTCATTTGATAGACTTCAAGGATGCTTACGAGATTCGTGATGAAATCGCCAAAGCAAATCCAAGCTATGATGGGGTCCAACACTTGAAAAAACAAGGAGATGTTTTTCAATGGGGCGGAGCGTGGCTATGTGAAGATGGCATCTGTCCTACCCCTGATGGAAAGGGTAATTTAATTTCAGTTGAGATTCCTGATTTAAATAAAAAACCCGGAGATTTTTACGTAACTACGAGACGAGGGAAACAATTTAACTCGATGGTTTACGGGGAAACGGATCCTTTTAATCAGGCGGAAAGGTATGACGTATTAATAAATGAAGAAGATGCGAAAGAACTAAGTATTTTAGAAGGAGAAGGGATTGTCGTTTATAATCAATACGGCGTGTTTCAAGGTCAGGCCAAGTTTGTCGAGATTGCAAAATCGAATCTTGGAGTTCATTTTCCTGAAGGAAACTTTCTCCTGCCGAAAGGCCGCTATGAAAAATTTGCTGGTATGCCTGATTACAATATTGCTGTGAAGGTTGAAAAGGCTGATCGGTTCAATGCACGCAAAGACACAAAATACCTTGAAAAACCAGTGGAAGATTTAGAAGTTACTCAAAGTTAGTTAGTTAGAAAGAATGGAAGATTTTGAATGAAATATAGAGATAAGTTAAAGCTTATTGGACAATAAAAAGAAACAAGGATGACTTTTAAAAGTCATCCTTGTTTCTTTTTATTATATATGGCTTTTAAGAGTATCTCAAAGTTTTGTTAACATGATAGAGTCAGTCTCTACTATTACTCTAATCCTTCTTGCACATCTTCAACCATACCAGCGACAGAAGTTAAACCACCAGCAGCTAAGTACCAAAAGCTTGGATCTACGTAAACAACGTTATCTTCTTGATAAGCAGTTGTTTGTTTAATGAGTTCATTTTCAATTGTTTCTTGTGCAGAAAATTCATCATCACCAATTGCTGCGCCGCGATCCATTACAAAAAGATAATCAGGGTTTGTTTCAAGTACATATTCAAAAGAAACATTTTGACCGTGAGATGAGTCTTCAATGTTTTCATCTGCAGCAGGTATCCCAAATTCATCATGGATAATACCGAAACGTGAACCAAGACCATAAGCACTCAATTCACCTTCATTTGCCAATGTAAACAGACCAGTAATTTCATTTGCTGTAGCAGTTTCATGAAGCGTTGCGATTGCTTCATCAATTTCAGCTAGTTTAGTCTCGACTAGTTCTGTTTCCCCAAAAATTTCACCAAGAAGACGAGAGTTCTCTTGAAACGACTCTACGTAGTTAGCGGTATCTACTCCTACATGGATAGTTGGAGCGATCTCAGATAGTTCATCATAAGCTTCAGCTGCACGACCAGAGATGATAATTAAGTCGGGCTCTAAGCCATAAATAGTTTCGAAGTCAGGCTCAAACAAAGTCCCTGCATTCTCATATTCCTCACCTTCGAACTCACCTAAGTATTCAGGGATATTTCCTTGAGGAACGGCAATAGGATCAACGCCAATTTCACGTAATGTATCTAAAACACCGTAATCAAAGACTACAACATTCTCTGGGTTTGTTGGTACAACAGTTTCTCCTAATTCGTGCTCTACAGTGATTTCGGCAGGAGTTTCTTCCACTTCTGCGTTTCCTGCATTTTCATTGCTTTCATTTGCTGCGTTTTCCACTTCTGTATTCTCGTTCTCACTTGCATTATTCTCTTGCTCCGTGCTTTCTTCGTTTGCTGCTGCATTGTTTTCGGCAGCGTTTGACTCCTCATTCGATCCGCAAGCTACTGTAAAGACAGCCAATAGCATTGACATAGAAATAATAGATAGTGATTTTTTCATGCTGGTAACACTCCTCTTTAAAATTTGTTTGTTTACTTCTCACACACAGAAACGTCTATGAGAAGTAAACACAGATTTGCTGATTATTAATGTTTTGAATTTGAATATCCATGTCGTAAATCTCCTTTAATGTACCACTTTGAATGATATCGCATTTATGACCTTCTTTAACGATTTCTCCATTTTTAAGAGCAACAATGTAATCGGAATAACAAGATGCAAAATTAATGTCATGGATGACAAGAACAACGGTTTTGCCTAACTCATCAACCATACGACGAAGAACTTTCATTATTTGAACGGAATGCTTCATATCTAGATTGTTTAAAGGTTCATCGAGAAGAACATAGTCAGTGTCTTGAGCTACGACCATCGCGATGTAGGCACGTTGTCGCTGACCGCCACTGAGTTCGTCAAGATACTTCTCTTGCATGTCGCCAAGCTCCAGGTAGTCAATGGCCTCATCAATAAGACGCAAATCCTCTTTTTTTAAATTCCCCTGTGAATAAGGGAAGCGACCAAACGAAACGAGGTCTCTAACTGTAAGACGAAGGTTCGTGTGATTGGTTTGTTTTAGGATCGAAATCTTTTTAGCGAGATCGTTATCTTTTTGCTTACTAATATCCTTGCCCTCGATATATACTTCCCCTTCATCTTTAACAATGAGGCGACTGATCATCGATAAAAGCGTACTTTTTCCAGCCCCGTTTGGACCGATAAATGTCGTGATTTTCCCTTTTTGTATGTTTACCGAGACATCCTTAATGACGGTTTTGTTGTTGTAGCTTTTAAAAAGTTTCAATGCTTCTACCATTATTTTCGCTCCCTTAACAATAAGTATAGGAAATAGGTTCCACCGATAAAGTTAACAATAACACTTAACGTTGTACTGAATGTAAAGACTCGTTCAACGATCAGCTGACCGCCAATAAGTGCAATGATACTAATGAAGATACTCGCTGGAATAATTCTGCTGTGCTTATAAGTTTTCAGAAATTCATAAGTGACGTTAGCAACAAGTAATCCCAAGAAAGTGATTGGACCAACTAAAGCAGTCGCAATTGAAATGAGGATGGCGACGACTAATAACATTCGTTTCACAACTTTATCAAAAGGGACACCTAAATTAACAGCATGATCTTTTCCTAATGAAATGACGTCTAGATACTTCATATACCTTATACAATAAATACTCACAGCTATAAAGATAATTGTAGAAAGAAGAAGTAAATCAGAATTTACATTGTTAAAGCTAGCAAACATTCTATTCTGTATAGTCAGAAATTCATTCGGATCAATTAATACTTGCATAAAAGTTGTTAAGCTTGAGAAAAAAGTTCCTAAAATTAACCCAATCAATAACAGGAAGTAAATGTTGTTACCCTCTCCGCGAAACAAAAGCTGGTAAAAAAGAAAGGAGAACAAAATCATTCCACCAGCAGTAATAATAAAGTTGAGATTGGCATTTGTCATTGCTATGCTCATGGATCCAAAAGTAAAAATAACAAACGTTTGGATTAACATGTAAAGGGAATCTAGACCGATAATGCTCGGTGTAAGAATACGATTATTTGTAATTGTTTGGAATAGAATGGTTGAAAAAGAAATCGCAGCACCGGTAATCAGAATTGCAAATAAATTTTTGGACCTTCTTGGAATGATATATTCCCAATTGCCTCCAGAATCAATAAGCATATAAATCGCTATTAATACGAGTGATCCAGCAACTAAAATAGTAAGTTTTGTTTTATAAGCCATATTTTTTCCTCCTTAACAGTAAAAAGAGGAAAAGGCCACTGCCAATAACTCCTACAGTTAATCCAATCGGTATTTCATATGGAAAAATAATTATCCTACCAAGCATATCGCAAATTAATACGAACACAGCTCCTAATGCAGCTGTATGAGGAAGGTTTTTCCTAATGTTGTCCCCACGGAAAATCGTAACGATGTTTGGGACAACCAAACCTAGGAATGGAATCATTCCGACCGTAATCACAACGGTTGAAGTAATGATTGCTACGATAATTAATCCAAGGTTAACGACCTGTCTGTAATTAAGACCAAGGTTTTTTGAGAAGTCTTCTCCCATCCCTGCTAACGTGAATCGATTAGCAAACATATAGGAAAGAAAAACGAGGGGAACGGCTATGTATAAAGTTTCATAGTTCCCGGACATCGTAGTTGCAAAGTTTCCTTGGAGCCATGCACTCATATTCTGGATTAAATCATTTTTATAGGCGAAAAAAGTCGTAATTGAACCAATGATATTACCAAACATGAGTCCTACAAGCGGAATAAATATTGGGTCTTTAAATTTTACTTTGTCTAAAATTTTCATGAATAAGAATGTTCCTGCAATTGCAAACGCCATGGCGACTAACAACCGCGTTATTGGACCTGCCGAGGCAAAAACCATCATGGAGACGAGAATACCTAGGCGTGCTGAATCCATTGTTCCAGCAGTTGTTGGTGATACAAACTTGTTTCGGGTGAGTTGTTGCATAATTAATCCGGCAATACTTATACCGGTTCCTGCTATGATAATACTAACGAGACGAGGAATTCGACTCGTCCAAAATATATGTGATTGTTGATCCGTCATCGAAAACAGATCCATAGGTGAGAGTGGAGATACACCGATAAATAAAGACGAAAATGCTACAACAATTAAAAGAAAGATCAAATACTTGAGCTTCATAAAACTCCTCCAACGACGACTAATAAGAGAGACTGTTCCTCCAATCCTAGATTAGAATAATTATTCTAAACGATAATGAGATTCATTATCAATTAAAGGCCTAAATATTATTCTAGCAGTTTTTAAGTAGACTGCAAGGTTTTTTTGGGAAACTTATGGATTATTAAGAAAATGATTTAAAAAATCGCTATAAACTGAGAATTTGGGCGTTGTTGTTTACTTTTAAGGGAACAAGAAGCTAATAGGACCAGCCTTGCTGATTAAGAGTTATAAATCTCGATGCAATCCATGTTTAGAAGAAGATAACAAATCTCGACATAATTCTAAGCTGATGGTTTTCATATTCGTTAAATTGGATTAGAATAATAAAGAGTATTGAATAGACTAAAAGTGAAGATTAAAAATAAATTTTAAAGAGGTACTTATAATGAATAATGATGAGATATACAATCAGTTAATCCAGATTACTAAAAAGGAGAATGTGTTTAGGGATGAGCCTTTGAGAGCACATACACTAACTAAAATTGGTGGTAGTGCTGATTTTTTAGTCACACCTGAATCGTATAATGAAGTTGCAGATATTGTGAAATTGAAAAACAGTCATAACTTTTCCTTTATGCTGCTTGGAAATGGTTCAAACATGATCATTCGTGACGGAGGAATTCGCGGAGTGGTGCTACACATGAAAAAACTGTCCAAGGTGTATGTGGAGAACGACAAACTCATTGCACAGGGCGGGGCGGATATAAAAGATGCTTCTCAACTGGCTTTGCAGCAAGAGTTAGCGGGATTAGAATTTGCTTGTGGTATTCCTGGATCTATAGGCGGTGCAATGATTATGAATGCCGGTGCTTATGGAGGGGAAGTCAAAGATGTTATTGACTACGTGAAAGTGGTGAATAAAGCCGGAGAGCTTCTTACCCTTTATAAGGGTGAATTAGAACTGAGTTACAGATCAAGTATTCTCGGAAAAAATCAGTACATTGTATTGGAAGCGACGTTTCAACTTGAAAAAGGAGAGCCTCTGCTAATCAAAGAGAAAGTGGATGATTTTACTTTTCAAAGGGAGTCAAAGCAGCCACTTGAATATCCGTCTGTAGGAAGTGTTTTCAAACGCCCGCCTGGTTACTTTGCAGGAAAACTTATTCAAGATAGTGGACTGCAAGGAAAAGGAGTTGGAGGAGCGGAAGTATCTTTGAAGCATGCTGGTTTTATCGTTAATAGACGTGAAGCCACAGCATCTGATTATATTGCTACGATCAAGATGGTTCAGGACAAGGTCAGAGAAAATTTTGGAGTAGAACTTGAGTTAGAAGCAAAAATTGTCGGGATGGACAAAATAGAATAAAAAAGAGCACTGAAAAAATTAGTATTTACATTTTTTCAGTGCTCTTTTAACAGATAAGAAAGCATAAATTGACAGCTATGTCGTTTTTCCTATCTGTCTATTGGATTTTTTATTCTTTCTTTCGAATTTAAAAACCAGTGAACCATTTGATGCTCTTCGCCAGTTCGTATCATATCCACTTTCTCAAGAACGCGTATCGAAGCTCGATTATCATGTCTGCATTCAGCTTTGATAGATTGAACATTTTTCTGATGAAAAGCCCAATGCATTAATATTTTCAAAGATTCAGTCGCATATCCTTTTTCTCGTGCATGAGGTAGAATTCCATATCCGACTTCAACAGAAGAAAGGTGGTCCGGTTGACCTTTGAATCCTATGTCACCAATAACTTGTTCGTGTTCGCGATGCAAAATCAGCCAAGGACCCCAACCGTATAATGAAGGTTCTTTATCAAGTTTTATTAAATGTCCTTGTATATGAGGTAGATCAAGATGAGGATCATTTTGAAGCAATGGTGATAGTTGGGAAGAACAAGCGGCCAGTATTAATCTATCAGTATAAAGGATTAACTCCATATCGAGCTCCTTTCAAAGTTTGCCTTGTTCTATAACCATAACATGATAGGGAAGATAAAAAAACTGTATGATAGAGAACTCATTACAAGTGCTCATCTCCAAAAACGGCTTTTGAGAAGTGGAGAAATCATTGAGTTTCATGCGGAAGGATCTGAATATTAAATGCAATGATAATAGCTTTATTTTAGGGTCAAAAAGAAGGACTGAAAAAGTACAATCGACTTTTCCAGTCCTTTTGGTTTCTATTAGATAGTTACGAGCAAACCTTCTTTTATAAACGCGGGTCGTCTAGGAGACGAGCCATTTCTTCTTTGTGTCCTGTTTCATCAGCAATGAAATCTTCAATTTTCACAACTAATTCTGTTAATCCTAAAGCTTCAGCTTGTTTCTTTCTTGTTTCATATCTTTCAATCGTTTCCTTCTCAGCTTTGTGTGCTTCGACTAACATGTCCTTAACATCATTAAGTTGTTTTACAGGTGCAGGAGTAGTAGTCGGAGTACCACCTAATGTTTTAATTTTTTCTGACAAGTATAAAGCATGGCCTGCTTCGTCAGTTACTTCACTTTCGAAAAATGGCTTTAGTACTTGGCGATAAAGACCAGAGACAACCGCTGCATTGTAAGTGTACATGATAACTGCAGCATACTCATTTGCTAGATCCTCATTTAGTCCTTCTACTAGTTCTTTTGTCTTTGCGTCCATTATTAAATCATCCCTTCCTTATTTGAAGAAGTCTTGATCACTCTACTTATCTTTTTCCACATTTGAATTTAAATAAACATCTTTTCTGTGAACAGTTTGTGTCGAAGGGTTAGAAACGAAGCTTGAAGAAGCAAAAGGTTGCGACTCTAGTGGGAAAGCATTGCCCGCAGAAAGCTTTCGTCAGTAGCGGACTTAAGACCCTCTGAAACAAAGTAATTTAACAAGCTTATGTAGAGCAGGAGCATCACACAAAAAAGGACTACCCTATAAAAACAGGCATATAATTAATGAGGAAAAGGGGGCGGAGATGATGGCGTTTCTCTCAGCTTTATTGATGATACTTTTCGTAAGTTTTGATGGGCTGATTTGGGGTGTTTTAATTGGATACAAAAGGCATTACTTTCCATTTTTTCACTTTATTTTATTAACAGCAGGAACTGCTTTAATTTTATGGGCTTTTTACCATATGGGCATCATTATTGAAGACTTTATACCTTTTGAACTTTTTAATAAAATATCAGGTGCCATCCTGCTTATATTGAGTATTTATCATTTAATAGATGGAGAGGGAGTTTTTAAAAGAGCACTGCTATTAAAGGTTTTCATTATCGTTAATATTGATAACATAGGGTTTGGGTTGTCGGCTGGCTATTCTAACTTAAATGAGTATGTTCCAATTTTTGCAGGAGTACTATTTGGTGTTTTATTCTTGGTGGGGTTATATGTATCCTACCGATTACCGGTCTATAAGCTTCAGCAGTTAGGTGAACTTCTTCCGTTTCTCGTCCTCTTCAGCATGGGATTATTTAAGCTGCTAATATGAGAAAAGGGGTCAGACCCGCCATTATTGACCTGCCAATATTTACCAAAAAGAGTTAGCCCACTTTGGTGCCGGGCTAACTCTTTTTCTTTAAATACTTTTTGGTAATACGGTTCGTTTCATAAATAATGCAAGAATAAAGGAAATTATCGCAAAGATTAATCCTACTTGGAAGGAAGCTTGGACTCCGGCTGTCATTGCATTAGAAATGTTAATTGGTTCACTCGGATTATTAACCCCTTCAAGATAACTCGCTTGACCAGATGACATAATCCCAATGAATAAGGCGATTCCAATTGCTCCACTTACTTGCATCAGTGTGTTTATAACTGCTGTACCGTGCGGATAATAGGTAGGCGGTAGTTGATTCAACCCATTTGTCTGTCCAGGCATCATCACCATAGCAATTGCGATCATTAAGAACGAATGAAGCAAGATAAATACATATACTGATGTGTCTGCAGAGACCTGTGTAAACAATGCCATAACAACAACTAAAATAAATGTCCCTGGAATAACAAGGAATCTAGGTCCGAATCGGTCAAAAATTCTACCGGCTATAGGGGACATAATTCCATTTAGTACACCACCGGGAAGCAATGCTAACCCAGCTGCAAGTGCACTAAAGGCTAAAGGGCCTTGTAGGTACATTGGTAGTATAATCATTGTTGAAAACATTGTCATCATCATAATAATTAATAGAACAGTTGTTAATGAAAACATTGGTGATTTGAATACCCGGAATTCAAGAATTGGTTCTTTTAGTTTTAATTGACGAGTGATGAACAAGTAAAGAGAAATAATGCTTATGATGATGGAGAGGTAAACTTCAGGATGTGACCAGCCCGCCTCACCTTCACCAATGCTGCTAAAACCAAATACAAGACCACCAAATCCGAGTGTCGATAAGATTATTGAAAGAACATCGACTCTCGGCTTGGTTACTTTCGTTAGATTCTTTAAATAGACGAATGCAAAACCGATTGAAAAAAGAGAGAAAGGCAGAACAAAAATGAAAAGCCATCTCCAATCTAATGTTTCGATAATGATTCCTGATATAGTTGGACCTATGGCAGGAGCAAACATGATGACTAAACCTACCATTCCCATTGCGCCTCCACGTTTTTCAGGTGGGTATAAAAATAAGATCGTATTCATTAATATAGGAATTAATAGTCCAGTTCCAGCCGCCTGAATTAATCGGCCAATGAGTAAGAGCGAAAAAGTTGGGGCGAATGCACAAATAATTGTTCCGATCGTAAACATAATCATTGCTCCGAGGAACATTTGCCTTGTTGTAAACCATCTCACTAATAGTGCCGAGATCGGAACAAGCACCCCTACAATTAACATAAAGCTTGTTGTTAACCATTGAACGGTAGACGCAGTAACTCCGAATGTAGCCATAAGATCTAAATAGGCTACATTTAATAACGTTTCATTTAAGATAGCAAAAAATACACCCATGAGTAATGAAATCATGATTGGGAGTTTTTTTATATCGGTATGCTTAATTTCCGGTTCTATGTTTGATTCTTCCATGTTGTTGGATTGCATGATAATACCTCCGAATTTCTAAATAGTTTCATAAAAATGATATAGTTAAAATAACTTAAGGTTTAATAATTAGCGGGATCTGTTCTTTTAGAATACGCAGGGGCTCACTATTATCTTGAGTCACAGAGACAGTAAGTGCTCCTTCCAGTGTACATTGCAGAAGAATGCCTAATTCTCTTGCTCGATCTTGTTTGAACCCATTTTCAATTAATTTATCAGCAAAAAGTCTTTGCCAACTTGTAAAAGCATCAGAGCAAGCCTTTCTTAATTTTTCACTCATGGAGCAGGTTTCCAATGCAATTAAACCAATGGGAACACCCTCCACATCTTCAGGATGGCCTAAATGATCAACTAGATGTTGAACTACCGACTGAAGGGCTTCTATAGGATCAGCAGAAGCAGTGAGTGTTTTATTTAATTGTTTTCGAACAATTTTGCCTGTATATTCAACCGCCTCTAAAGCAATTTGCTCTTTTCCTTCCGGGAAATGATAATAAATAGAGCCTTTCGGTGATCCACTCTCCTTTATAATCTGATTTAAGCCAGTAGCATGATATCCTTGCACTTGGAATAGCTTAGAAGCTGTTTCAAGAATGTTTAACCGTGAGCTGGAACTACCCATATAAGAAACTCCTTCACAATAAATTATGACAACCGGTCTATATAATTGTGGCGACTTCTCCTTGAATAGTCAAGACTTATTATTGTAAACATTTTTGTAGCGTTACCATTAATTTTCAAATGATTTAAGATTGATTTATGCTTTCTAACGGAGAACCTTGAATCCCCTCTATTAAAACAGTTATTGACTCTAACGTTACGTTATACTTTATCGTAAGAATAGAGGGGTTAGGATGCTTAAAATTAAGGAGGTTGCAGATATAGTAGGTGTAAGTGTTCGCACATTACATCATTATGATCAGATTGGATTATTAAAACCGAAAAAATTAGAAGAGAATGGGTATCGTCTATATAACGAGAAGGATTTAGATCGTTTACAGCAAATACTCTTTTTTAAAGAGATGGAAGTTCCTTTGCGTATGATAAAACGTATTTTAGACGATCCTTTTTTCGATCAAATGCAGGCATTGAAAGTTCATAAAGAATTGCTGTTAAAAAAGAGAGATCGCCTCGATCGAATTATAGATTCAATTAATTCGTCCATGGATAAGTTAAAAGGAGGAAGGGAAATGAAAGATCAAGAACGTAACAAATTCGGTGAAGGATTTGCTGTTTTTCTTCATGATGCAATAAAATTTTATTGTAGAAAATAATGGTCAATGGGAGGGGATAAAGCTATACTCTTTTTAACAATAAGTCAGTTTGTTACCAGCTATGAGTAACATTACTCATAGCTAGCTATCGAATGATAGAACATTAACTACTATTTCCTACATGAAAGAATAAATTAAGAATACTAGACTCGCTAGAAAAATTAATAGTTCGTTCAAACCACCGGTCCTATACAAAGGTATCCCAGTCCGTTTTGTTGTGAAGGGATAAAGTAAAGGAATTCCGCCTTTGGAAAAAGAATCTTCTATAATATGCAAGATCACTCCTAAAGATAGTCCAGCAAGAAACTGATTCTCTGTATTCACAAGTAAAAATCCCATTAATGCGAGTACTAGTCCTGAGTGAGTAAGTCCACGATGACCAAAAAGAAACTTTATAATGCCTGATAAAACAGGTACTCTTCTTCCGAGCCATGATCTCGTTTCATCAATATCAGGAAGAACAGCTCCAAGCAGAAGGCCAGTAACTGTAATGGTAGATCCAATGGGAATGGTAATCGGAGAATAGGTCGTTAGCAAAACTGCTGCTGATAAAGAAGTTGCGATGTGTGTGTAATACCTCATGGTGTTGATCTCCTTCATTAATATAGTAAGAACAAGATCATATCAATAATTGGTGGAATTGAATAGAGTGGGAGGACAATTTTACCAAAACGATAACCAATTACATAGTGCGTTTTACAAAAAAAGAAAAAAACCAACGATTTCCGTTGGCCTTTCAATCAAAAGATTAGTTGTTCTCATCTTGCTCAGAATGCTTTTTAGACATTTCGCAATCAGGTATAAACCCATTTTCTTCGAGTTCACTAAACTTTTCATCCATATGAGCTTGCATTTTTTGTGCCTTTTCTTCTGTGAAAACACCGTATTCAACGTATTTATTAATTATCTCTTTCTTTCTCTCGATGGCGTCCTTTTGCAGCAAGGACATCTCCATTCGCTGATCCTCCGTAAGTTCAACTTCTTTAATATCCTCTGCAGCACTCACTGGAGCAGACAATGTCGCTACAGAAAGCATGCAAACAGCTAGAAATCCTAATAAATATTTAACCATTCGATCTCTCCTTTAGTAATATTTCCCTTATCATGCTCCAACATCACAGATCCTATTCGTGAATTTAGTGAAAAGAGTAGAATAGGAACGAAAATTAGAAAAAGGGGTCTGTCCCCCCATAATATGGGAAATCAATTTTATAGTGGAAACGACAACTATATGGAATAAATTGATGGTAAGATAAAAGGTATTAAATGAGTGTTGGCGAGGGATAGTTATGATTGGTAATTTTGTTTTTGCACTTGCGATTGTGATAATAGGTTTATTAGCAGGCAAAGGACTAAGGGTTCTGTTAGATAAAGGTACAATATCGTCACCGGAAAAAATGCATCGGATATTAAAAGGCTCAACAATGTCCGCATTGTTAGTTGTTAATCCACTGATTATTTTCGGTGCGTTTTGGTATGTTCAGTTAGATGACTTGAGATTAATAGTTATACCAATATTAGGAGCGATAGCTATTGCATTAGGTGGCGGTCTATCCTTGTATGCGGCAAAGTGGTTGAAGTTAGGGAGGAAACAGCAAGGATCCATGTTTGCTTCTGGTACGTTTACAAACTTAGGGAGTTTTGGGAACTTATTTTGTTTTGTTTTTTTAGGAGAGGCTAGTCTTGTTTTCGTAGCGTTATTTAGATTGTTCGAAGATCTAATATACTATGCAGTAGGTTTTCCGGTTGCCCAGTCTTATGGGGAAAATCAAGGATTAAAAGAGAAGTCCCTCTTAAAAAAGTTAGCAACAAATCCCTTTATCATTATTACACTTATTGCAATCGTTATAGGTGGAAGTTTGAACCTGTCTCCGTGGGAACGTCCAGCGTTTTACGCGGATTTAAACAGTGTCCTGGTTCCTATTTTTACGATCTTGCTCGTTGTCCCTACAGGATTTAACTTACAAGTAGGAAAGGTTAAAGGGTACTTAAAAGAAAGCTTCGTTGTTGCGGCGATCAAGTATGGAATTGTTCCTGTTGCTGTAACAATTCTCGCACTTATGTTTGGACTTAGAGAGATTTATGACGGCATTGCATTCAAAACAATCATTATCCTATCGGCGATGCCCCCTGGATTTACTTCTTTAGTGCCACCTCAACTGTTCAATTTGGATAAGGATCTAGCAAATTCCAGTTGGTTTATAACAACAGTTTTATTGATCTTTGTTTTGCCTGTCTTGTATCTGATGACGCTCTATCTATAGGATATAGACACTTCTATTTTGATAGTACGTGATCGATAAGGGGTTAATGAAGTGAAAGGATAACAATCCGCAGAAGACTTTCACCTTATTTAACATTGTCCTTTCAACACCAATTTCTAAAAAGGGGTCTAAAAAAGGGGTCAGATCCCCCAGAAAATGGGAAACCACAGTAATACCGAAATAATACATTTCCTTAATGTTTCACAATTCTTCACAGGATGTTCATCCTCTGTTCATAAACTATTGATATGATATAACTATAGATTAAATATAGGTTATTCATAAGGTTGGAAATCAATGGAGGTTTATGAAGATGAGCGAAAAATCAAAGATTTGGAAAGCCTTTTTACTTCCGTATAAATTTGCCCTGGATGAAATGAAAACAAAAATTAATATTATGGTAGAAGAAGCTAAATATATGCGGGATGAAAATATGATCGAGCATGTTAAAACTCGCCTGAAAACACCGGAAAGTATCGTGTCTAAGTTAAACAGAAAAAAACTTAAAGTCTCAGTTAGTTCTGCTAGAGAAAACTTGTATGATATCGCTGGAGTGAGGGTAGTTTGTCCTTTTTCCTCAGATGTATATGATATGTACGAACTGTTAATGAAAAGAAAGGACCTCTGTGTTGTAGATGTGAAGGATTATATTCGATTTCCAAAACCGAATGGCTACCAAAGTTTACATATGATTATAGAGGTTCCGATAACACTCTCGGATCGTGTGGAATATGTAAATGTCGAAGTTCAATTACGAACACTAGCAATGGATTTTTGGGCAAGCCTAGAACATAAAATTTACTATAAATATGACAAGACAATTCCTAAACATTTGGAAAAAGGTCTATTAGAAGCAGCTAAAACAGCAAGTGCAATGGATGAAAAGATGAAAGACATTCACGATGAAGTTAAACGTATGGACCATACTGGAGGAGCGTCATCGAAAATAGTATCTATCACAGGACCACATGTTAAGGAGGAGATGAATCGTGATGGTTAAATACAAAAAGAAAACATCCTCAGAATTAGTCCTAGAATTACGTAACAAAGGTATTCAAGCCGCACTTTGTATACGTCCCGAAAAAATCCAGCATAAAGGCTGTTAACAATAAATTAATTAAAGATTAAACGAAAGCTTGTGAGTCCCCCCTCATGAGCTTTCGTGCTGTGTGAAATTGATGGAACGATTACGCCACTTTCAGATGTTTTATAGTATGACGTTAAAATGCGAAGAATTGGAGGTGTTTCCATGAAAAATAGTATGAAAATACTTTTAGTAGAAGACGATCCTTATATAAGTGAACTGCTGGACCTCTATCTTTCGAAAGAAGGATACAAAGTCATATTTGCAGCGGATGGGGAAGCAGGTTTGGAGCAATATTACGATAAAAATCCGGAATTCGTTATTTTAGATATTATGCTTCCAAAGCAAGATGGATGGGAAGTTTGTAAAGAAATTAATCGCGATGAACGCTCCGTTCCTATTCTCATGTTAACGGGAAAAGGAGAGAGCTACGATAAGGTGAGAGGATTAGAATTAGGTGCAGATGATTATGTTGTGAAGCCTTTTGATCCAAAAGAGATCATTGCTAGAATTAAGGCGATTCTTAGAAGGACAAGTCCCAATGCTCAAAAAAATCCAAGCTTAATGTTCTTAAACATGACACTTGATATTAGTCAGTACCGTCTTGTTCGAAATGATGATTTTATCATGTTACCTCCAAAGGAGTTGGAGTTGCTGTATTATCTCGCCTCCAATGAGAATCACGTTTTCACTCGTCAGCAGCTTGTACAACAAATCTGGGGGTTTGATTATGAAGGCGATAACCGAACTGTCGATGTGCATATTAAACGAATTCGAGAAAAGATTAACGATGAGTTACCTCATTGGCAGTTAAAAACGATACATGGGATCGGCTATAAATTTGAGGTGAACGAGTGATGGTTAAACGAAGCAGTGTCTTTAAGAAATTGTTCACGTCACATCTTCTAATATTATTTCTTTCTTTTCTTATCTTTGCAATAGTCTTAAACACACTTATCCATCACGAAATGCTGTCGAGATATAATCGAACATTCGAACATCAGATTAATCAAATTCAAGATTTCTTTGAGCGTGCAAATGAAGTCGGAATGTCAGACGATGAACTTCATCATTCCTTAGAATTCAACATGGATCAAGAGAATCGACAAATACTTCTTTTTGATTCAGAAGGAAGGGCGTTGTTTCATCCAGGTTTTTTGCAAGAGCAAGGACTTTCTTCAAATATTGTCGATCAAGCTTTGTCTGGAGAAGAAACGGTATCTGAACGACTGTTGGGAAAACGAGAAGAAATATCGTATGTGATGGCTTCAAAAATTAACATTCCATCCCTTTCGCAAGAACCACAAGCTATTGTCATGGTGTTTCATGAGTTTGATCGTGAGTCCCGTCAAATTATTTGGATAAACTTTTTAACAGCACTAATTGCTTTGGTAATAACCGCAATGATTATATATTATACATCGAGAAAAATAACGGATCCCTTAACGAATATGAACCATAGCGCACTTCAATTTGCCAAGGGCGATTTCTCTCATCGTGTAAATGTGAAAACGACAGATGAGATTGGTCAATTGGGCAACACTCTCAATCATATGGCGAAAGAACTTGGAAGTTTGGATCAGTTGAGAAAAGATTTTGTAGCCAATGTTTCTCATGATCTACGAACTCCATTAACATCGATTCGGGGATTTCTAGGTGCAATGCTGGATGGAACGATCCCAAGAGCAAAAGAAAAGCACTATTTAACCATCATGCATCATGAAACAGATCGTTTAATGAAACTGGTCAATGATCTGTTGAGCACGGCTAGTCTCGAAGCAGGAAATTGGGAATTGGATTGTAAGGCGTATAATGTCACAGAGCAACTCAGAATAATATTGGCTAAATTAGAACCGGAAACATCAAAGCGAGAGATGGAGATTCAATTCGATACAGGAAAAAAAGATGTATACATTTATGCTGATTCCGAACGGATGGAACAAGTATTTATAAATCTGGTACAAAATGCTATACAATACTCATCTTATGGAAGTAAAATTGGCATTCTTGTTAAAGAACAAAAAAATGTGGTTCAAATAAATATATCAGATCAAGGTCTAGGGATGTCAGAAGATGAACTAGCGAACATTTGGGAGCGATTTTATAAATCTGATAAAGCACGTACACAAAAAGTAGGCACGGGAATTGGTCTTTCCATTGTGAAACAAATTCTGGATCTCCACAACGCTACAATAATAGTGGAAAGTAATGTAGGACAAGGAACAACGTTCACACTAACGATCGCAAAAGAAAAACAGTAAGATGATTAATAGGAAGCGGCATGAGTGATGATAGCTCATGCTTTTTTTTCATAAAAAATTGCATCTAATGAACATTTTAAAAACGAAATACAGTATGATCGCGAGAAAGTAAGAACCAATTATAAATAGATATCGGAGTGCTGAAAATGAAACTCCTAGTAAGGATTTCAATAGTAATGATAGTTTTTATAATAGGTTTAACAGTCTACACAATCTGGGACAATAATAGAATTATTGTTGTGGAAGAGACTATTTATATAGATGACTTACCTGCAGACTTAGAAGGATTTCGAATTGTACAGATTGCTGATTTACATGAAGAGGTATTTGGAGAGGGTCAAGAAAAGTTAATTCAATCTATTAATCAATTAGAATATGATGTTGCGGTATTTACAGGAGATATGCTAAGTGATGAGTATAGTACTAATTATGAACCGACTTATTCGCTGCTTGAAGGAATAGAAAACTTGAACGATGCATTATTTGTTCCAGGTAATACTGATCCTGGAGGTGCTTTTACAGGACCGACCTATGCTTTAGATAAACATGAATTTATTGCGGGTATGGGCGATAAAGGTGTGAAAAAACTGGATGCAGTTCACACGATTAATAGAGGGAATTCCAAGGTTCATTTTGTTGAATTTGGTCTGTCGCTAATAGATACATCAGCGGAGTTAGACAAGCTATCAGAAGTATCCGATTTAAATCAGGAAGAAACGTATCAAAAGTCTCTATATGAAGATTTGAGTGTAATAGAGGAGTTAACAGATAAAGAAATTTTAATTTCCCTTTATCATTATCCACTTGCGGATTTAAGGATAGACATTCATAAAAATGATCCGTCTGTTGTTTTTCGAGATTACGATCTTCACATTGCCGGGCATTACCATGGAGGACAATTAAGGATTCCGATATTAGGTGCATTGATGGTTCCTGAATCTTATTATGAGAACAACGGTTTGTTTCCACCTAGAGACAGAGTGAGTGGATTTTGGGAATATGATGACTTAAATCAATATGTCAGCAGAGGTCTCGGTAGCAGTAATGCAATAGGGTTTCTAAATTTTCGACTTTTTAATACACCTGAGGTCAATTTACTAACATTAGAAAAGAAGCCATAAACAATATATAATTTCGTCAAGCGGGTATCTAATTGGATATGTGCTTCTATTTTTTTAGGAGGGAATAAATTGAAAGAACTTAACCTTAAGCAACTATTAGAAGAGTTCAAAGGTAAAGGAACGGAGGATCCAAATATCGAAATAAAAGAAATGATGGAGCATATTCAAAGTAGATTGCAAGACGTAGTTTATCCAAGAAATTGATAAGTAAACTATCCCTCGCACTAATTGGATAAATTTGGTGTTTGACCCACTATATCAATTCTATTTGCTATAATTAAAATCAATGGTAGCAATCTCAGAGAGGGGTCATTGAATTGAAACTTTATTTATCTGTTGATATGGAAGGTATTAGTGGTTTGGTAGATTCGACATTTGTAGATTCTTCTAGTAGAAATTATCGCCGTGGTCAGGAAATGATGACGCAGGAAGCAAATAACGTGATCGAGGCCGCGTTTAGCACGGATTGCTTTGAGGTGGTTGTTAACGATAGTCATTCAAAAATGAACAACCTTTTAATAGAAGAACTTCATTCCGAAGCGAAACTTATTGCAGGGGATGTGAAACCTTTTGCGATGGTTCAAGGGTTGGATGATAGTTTTGGTGGAGCAATGTTTATCGGTTATCATGCCAGGGCGGCTAAAGCTGGCGTGATGAGTTACACGATGACATTTGGTGTACATAATATGTGGGTAAATGATGTGGAAGTTGGAGAGTTAGGATTAAATGCTTACGTGGCAGGCAACTTTGGTGTACCGTTGCTTATGGTTGCAGGGGATGATGAAACTGCGAAGGAAGCGAAGCAGTTGATCCCGAACATTACAACCTATTGTAAAGGAACAACAGTCTAGATCAGCTGCAATATGCTTAACACCGGCGAAAACAAAAGAATTACTGCATGAAAAAACGAAAGAAGCCATTGAAAATGCGGCTCATGTAAAACCTCTTGTTCCTCCTGAAAATCCAATATTGAAGATTCAATTCACAAATTACGGCGAAGCGGAGTGGGCAAGTTTAATGCCTGGTACGGTTCTAGAAGAAGGGACGACGATTGTATCTTTTCAAGCAAAGGATATTTTAGAAGCTTACCGAGCGATGGTTGTTATGACTGAATTAGCGATGAAAACTGCGTTCGTATAGAGAGACGGCCAAAGGTTCAAAAATGATTACAGTCAATGAAATGTATCATATTTGACATGTACCACTGAATGACAAAAAGTGCTCCGAGGAAATCCAGACTGATTACTTCTTCAAACCTTCGATAAAAAGATAAAAAATCATAGTTTTGAGAATACACAATGTTATAGTTGTATGTATATGTGATTGAGTATCAAAAAGATTACTCTTATGCAAACGGGCTATATTGTGTAATGGAATAACTTGAAATTGGGGGGAGGTTTAACTAAATGAATAATCTTAGCGAAGAAGCACCAATTTTGGGATGGTCACTAACAATATTAATACTAGGTATCCTTTTTTAAAACACTGATATTTCTTATACTGTTACCATCAAATCTTTTACCTTTAACCTCCCATTATCAGATATTTTAGGAATCGGTTTTTTAATCTTTTTTGGTGGATCCATGTTGCAAAGTATAAAAGATTTTTTCCTGAAAAGGAAAACAAGAAAAGTATGGATAAAATTAGTGTAGGATTAATTATAGGTCTAATAATATTAATCCTTTATAGTTTGTTTAAAGATATCAAAACCGTAAATCTTTTTCTGATTGCTCTATCATCTATCCCCTTGTTTGCTATACTTTCCAGTTCAATTGAGATTATTGGTCGCGCTATAAATGCAAAAGGTGAGGAAGAAGGGAAACAATATAAAGAGACTTTAATCAAAGTTGGCGGTTTACTGGTAGCTATTATATCCCTATTGGTAACGATACTTTAAATAGTATCCAAAACCTACAATTATCAGGCACGATTGTTTGCTGATAAATTGGTCTAATTCTTCAAAAAAAGGCAGTGAATTTACTACCTTTATATCTATTAAACCCTTAACATTGTATATCCGCATTTTCTTGAAGTGTCCCCTAACTAAAACCTTCCTCTATTCGTATTTATACACCCACTTAATTAAATTAATTAAAAAAGTCCATTACATTCTTCTTGCTATTCATGTATACTTACATTAACGAAAAAGAAAGCGTTATATTTAGTTTGTTAAATTAATTAATAAAGTTGGGGACCATAAGCTCACACTGTATTTAATCAAACACTTTTTAGGAGTTTTTTAGGTGGTAAGAATTTATAAAATTGGCAGCTACCTTCACACCGCATGTACCTAGGGCGGTGGAAGATGACGCTGTATTTAATAAAAGACGGCTATGCCGTTTTTCTTAGGAGGTTATAAAATGAGAGAAGAATTAATGTCTTCATTTAAAGAAGTATTTAAAAGATCTGAGGAACCACGGGTGTATCTGTCTCCAGGACGCGTAAATTTAATAGGGGAGCATACGGATTACAATGGTGGGTATGTGTTCCCTTGTGCACTAAGTGTTGGGACCTATATCGTCATTGCACCGAGAGAGGATCGTACTATTCGTTTTTACTCCAAAAATTTCGAGGACTTAGGAGTGATTGAAACGAACCTGGATGACTTGAGCTTTCAAGAGGAACATGATTGGGCGAACTACCCGAAAGGAGTCCTTTCTTTGTTTAAAGAGAAGGGATTAACAGGAACTCACGGATTTGATGCCTTGTTTTTCGGTAACATTCCAAATGGGGCCGGACTATCTTCTTCGGCTTCGATTGAACTGGCGATGGCTGTGGCGTGGGATGAGATGAATCATTTCCAGATGGAACGAATTCCAATGGTTCAACTGTGCCAGCAAGCAGAGAATGAGTATATCGGCGTGAATTGTGGGGTAATGGACCAATTTGCGATTGGGATGGGTAAGAAGGATCAAGCGATATTATTAGACTGTGATACCCTCGAGTACAGCTATGCACCGGTGAAGTTAGAAGGTGTAAAGCTCGTGCTTGCGAATACGAATAAACGACGAGGTTTAGCAGACTCCAAATATAACGAACGCCGAAGTGAATGTGAAGAAGCACTGGCTGACCTGCAAAAAGAAGTTTCCATCCATCACCTATGTGAGCTCACAACTGAACAATTTGAAAACCATAAGTCTGTGATTCAAAACGGTACAGCACTGCGTCGTGCGAAACATGCCATTGCAGAAAATGGACGAACGAAGTTGGCGCATAAAAGACTGGAAGAAGGAAATCTCATTGCGGTGGGTGAATTGATGAATGAGTCACACCGGTCATTACGTGATGACTATGAAGTCACAGGAGAACATTTGGATGCTCTTGTGGAAGCGGCTTGGAAAGAGCCATCTGTTTTAGGGGCAAGAATGACAGGCGCTGGCTTCGGTGGATGTACAGTAAATTTGATTAAGGAAGATAACATAGAGGAAGTGCTCGCTCGTATTGCGGGAGACTACAAGCAACGAACAGGCATTGAAACAGAGTTTTATGTAGTAGACGTTGGAGATGGAACGAGAGAATTAACTAAAGGAGAGTGATCGCAAAATGGCAGTATTAGTATGTGGTGGCGCAGGATACATCGGAAGTCATGGCGTGGCAGAATTATTAAACCGTGGAGAAGAAGTTATTGTCGTCGATAATTTACAGATGGGACACAGGGAAGCGGTCTTAAACGGAGCAACCTTCTATGAAGGTGACTTGCGAGATGGGCTGACGTTAGACAGAGTTTTCAAAAACCATCATGTCGATTCTGTCATTCACTTTGCCGCGGATTCGCTCGTTGGAGTAAGTGTGGAGCAGCCCCTTGATTATTATGATAATAACGTGTACGGCGCGATCTGCCTATTGAAGAAGATGAAAGAATATGACATAAAACATATCGTGTTTTCTTCTACAGCAGCGACTTACGGAGAACCAACGACGATTCCAATCGAGGAAACAGAACCAACGATTCCGACAAATCCATATGGGGAGACAAAGCTTGCGATTGAGAAAATGCTTAAGTGGAGTGCCAATGCTTATGGAATGACATATGTGGTTCTTCGTTACTTTAATGTAGCTGGCGCTCATCCAACAGAGAAAATTGGAGAAGACCATCAGCCTGAAAGTCATCTCATTCCGATTGTGTTACAGGTCGCTTTAGGACAGAGAGAAAAGATCATGATTTTTGGCGACGACTACGCTACTCCCGACGGAACATGTATTCGCGACTATATCCATGTAAAAGATTTGATTCAAGCCCATTTAGAAGCACTCACGTATTTACGTGATGGCGGAGAATCGGATGTTTTTAATCTTGGTAACGGAAATGGCTTTAGTGTAAAAGAAGTGATTGATACAGTCGAGAAAGTGACTAAAATCGAAATTCCGCGAGAGATTGCCCCAAGAAGAAGCGGGGACCCGGCAGCTCTTGTAGCTTCATCAAAAAAAGCGAAGAAAGTGCTTGGCTGGGAGCCTGAGTATGCGGATATGACTAAGATGATTGAAACTGCTTGGAATTGGCACCGTCAACATCCGAACGGATATGAATCGAAGTCTTAAGGAGGCAGCGACATGAGAATAGAAGAGCAATTAAACGAGCTTGTTCATTATGCTTTGAAAAAGCAACTGATTGATGCGGAGGATGTTATTTATTGTAAAAATCAGGTGATGGAGGTTCTCGGAGTAAAAGAAGCTTTATCAGATGTTCGTGCAGCTAGTTTTACGGATCGCGAGCTTCAAACAATTCTTGACGACATTCTTGACTGGGCAGTTAGTGAAGGGCAATTAAAGGATACTGTAACCGAACGGGATCTGTTAGACACGAAGCTAATGGCAGTTTTTATGGATAAACCGTCACAGGTAGTCAAAGAATTTAATCGTATCTCTAAGGTCGATTCTGTGGTAGCAGCAACAGCTTGGTTTTATGAGATAAACAAGGATATTCATTATATTCGCCGAGATCGGATTGCGAAGAATGTCAGCTGGGCAACCCCTACTGACTATGGTGATCTTGATATTACGATTAACTTGTCAAAGCCGGAGAAGGATCCAGCTGAAATAGCTGCAGCTAAAAAAGCAGCGAGTTCGAACTATCCATTATGCTTGTTGTGTAAAGAGAATGTTGGGTACGAAGGAAGATTGAATCATCCTGCTAGACAAAATTTGCGGACCATTCCTGTGGAAATGAATAAAGAAGAATGGCATCTTCAGTTTTCACCATATGTATATTACCATGAGCATGCGATTGTGTTATCGGCAAAACATGAACCGATGAAAATCACGGAAAAAACATTTGAAAGACTTCTCGATTTTTGTGGGGAATTCCAGCACTATTTTATCGGCTCAAACGCTGATCTTCCGATAGTAGGGGGATCAATTCTTAGTCATGATCACTATCAGGCTGGAAAGTATGAATTCCCGATGGCGAGAGCAGAGGACGAGGAAACGGAAAGCCTTGTTAACTTTGGAGATGTATCAGTGAGCAAAATTAAATGGCCAATGTCTGTATTACGGGTGAGAGGTTCTTCGAAACAGGAAGTTGTACGCGCTTCGGAAATGGTCCGGAAGAAGTGGCAGCATTACAGTGATGAGAGTGTTGGCGTACATGCTTTTTCTGACGAGACACCTCATAATACAATCACACCAATTGCTCGATATCGTAACAATAAATTCGAGATTGATTTAGTGCTGCGAAACAATCGAACGTCCGATGAACATCCTATGGGTATTTTTCATCCTCATGAAGAGGTTCACCATATTAAAAAAGAGAATATCGGTTTAATAGAAGTCATGGGACTAGCCGTGTTACCTGGTCGACTTAAAGAAGAAATAAGGCTACTGACTGAAGCAGTGTTAACGGATAATCCGGAAAAGGCGATAGCCGAAAATGAAGAGATTGCAAAACATCTGGATTGGGCAATGCAGCTTTTAAGCAAGTACGATCATTTAACATTAGAAAATACAGAAGCTATTCTGCAACAGGAAATAGGAAAAATATTTGCAACAATCCTTTCCCATGCTGGCGTATTCAAACGCGACCAGGAAGGACAAAACGCGTTCTTAACATTTATAGAATCATTGAAAGAGGCAAAGTAATGAGTTCACAGAAAACCGGTAGTTTTCAAGGGATGAAGTCATTAAATCGCTCGATCATCTTAAACTCGATTAGGGTTCATGGAATGATATCGCGTTCCGAGATTGCCAAAGAAACGAGGTTAACTCCACCGACCGTGACAAATATTGTTGCGGAACTAATTCTGGCTAATTTAGTGGTTGAACGTCGACCCGGGACTTCAAATGGTGGAAGAAAACCGATTCTTTTAGCTATAAATGCAGATAGTCGTTTTATTATTGGCGTTGATGTCGGTGTGAAAAAAGTGCGTCTTGCCTTAACAAACCTTAATGCCGAAGTATCGCTGCGTAGAACGGAAGAACTCCCATCCGGTTTGAATGAGGGAGAATTTCTACTATTTCTAAAAGAGATTGTTTCAAAGTTTAAACAAGAGATCGAAAAGGGTGTTCAAGAGAAAATTATTGGAATTGGTGTGGCGATGCACGGCATTGTCGACCATACAAGTGGAATTGCCATCCATGCACCTACATTAAAGCTGGAAAATGTTCCGGTAAAAGAGGCGTTGGAAGAGACATTTTCATTACCAGTGCGGGTTGAGAATGATGCAAAGGCTTTGGCTTTAGGAGAGAAATGGTTTGGTGTTGGGAAAGATATGGACCACTTTTTCTGTTTGAATGTAGGCGAAGGGATTGGTGGTGGACTTGTGCAAAGTGGGCAGCTCGTCCATGGAAATGACAGCCTGGCTGGTGAGATTGGTCACACCGTCGTTGACTTGAGGGGACCCGTTTGTTCTTGTGGAAATCGAGGTTGTCTAGAAGCATTCTCATCGGGAAATGCGCTTAAATTTAAGGGGAAGCAATTAATGAATGCCGGGAAGGCGCCAAAACTCACAGAAAAATTACGTGAAACGTTAAGTCCTATATCTGGGAAGATCATTTATGAGTGTGCAGTGGAGGGTGACACGGTTTCGCGTGAAATCCTTGAGGAAGCCGGAGAGTATTTAGGTATTGGAATACTTAATCTCATACATCTAATTAATCCGCAAATGATCATTCTTGGCGGCGGTGTTTCTCAAGCCAGTGATTTCTTACTGAAGCCTATAAATGAGGTAGTTTCAGCGAGAGCGTTGAGTGATCGTGCAAAAAAAACAGAAATTGTCGTTTCTAAATTAGGAGAAGAGGGTTCGTTGATCGGAGCGGTGACACTCGTTTTATCAGAGCTGTTCAGTCATGAGTATTAGACGTACTATTCTGCCAGATATCAAATCAATCTCTTCTTGAAATCCCTAATGTTTTATTCGTTAAATGTCTCCAACTGATGTAGAATAGGAGACAATGATAATTTACGAAGTTTGGGGGAGTGACAATTGACTAGTATTCAGCAATTGAAGAATAAAGTCTTAGAGAAAACTCATTTAGTTTTTATTATAAGTGATCCAGATCAGCAGGATAATCCAATTATTTATGCGAATCAAGGCTTTACTGCGTTAACTGGCTACTCTCAGGAAGAAGTGATTGGGAAAAATTGTCGCTTTCTGCAAGGGGATGGGACTAACCAACAAACTCTTAATGAACTAAAGGAAGCCATTAATCGTAAAGAGCCGATTTCTGTGGAGATTTTAAACTATAAAAAGAATGGAGAATCTTTTTGGAACTTGCTTCATATTGATCCCATTTATTTTGAAGATGAAGACAAGCACTTTTTTGTAGGCATTCAAAAAGACATTACTCCATTGAAAGAAACAGAAATGCAAATGGAGAAAATAAAAAAAGAAATTGAGTTATTATCTACTCCGATTGTCCCTATTCAGGATGATGTAGCGATCTTACCTTTAATTGGTAATATTGATGAAAAGCGAATCGATAATATTGTCGACCAGTTGCTACCACAATTGGCTAAAGGTGATATTGAGGTATTGATTGTTGATTTGTCTGGGCTCGCGACACTGAACGAGCATTCGATGATTGGTTTGTTTCAGCTAAGCGATCTTCTTCAGTTAAAAGGGGTAAAATTAATTATTAGTGGAATTACACCTAAAATAGCGATGATGGCTAAAAACTTGAATTACGATCTATCCAGTCTTGCTACCTGCGGGACGGTAAAGCAAGGTTTGGAAACCATTGAAAGATCTAAAAAGGCAAAGCTAGCAAAAAGTTAAATATAAGAAAAACGCAAAGCGTCTTTTGTTAAATGCAGTGTTATCTTTCGCCACCCCCGAGTAGCACCTACGTAGTGCGTGTAGGTGCTACTCGATAGGAGAGGGGTTTCCCTTGACACGCGTGGCGTAAAGATAGCTGCCAACTTATACATTCAAGGGACTGAAAAAGTCGATTTTCTTTTTCAGTCCCTTCTTAGTGAGAAGTTTGAGTCGGCATAGGTATATAGTATTTATAATAACAGTAGTAAGGTTATCAAAAGAATGGTAGTATAATGGTTTGTGCAGGTGTGGAAGGTGGATGAATAGATGAAAAATAGATTGATAATTAGTATATTCTATCTAGTAGGATTGATGTTTGTCTCATTTGGTGTGAGCATGATGATATTAGCCCGATTGGGTGCGGGTCCTTGGGATGCCTTGTTTGTTGCGCTCTCGGAAAATCTAGGATTAACAGTTGGAAGCTGGACATTCATTGTCGGGTTTTTCCTTATCCTTTTAAACGGTCTCCTAATGAAAAAAATGCCTGATTTCTCAGCTTTAATTACGATGTTCATTATAGGCTTGTTTATAGATTTTTGGCTTGTGTTCGTGTTTGCTGACTTGGTAATGATGCAGTTAACGCTAAGAGCAGGAATGCTCATTTCCGGAATCTTAAGTATCGCTGTTGGCGTATCTATGTATCTACAATCTAACTTTGCTAGAAATCCGATCGATAATTTAATGATGGCATTTCACTATTTAACTGGAAAAAGCTTATCGTTTTCCAAGACATTTTTAGAAGTACTTGTGTTGGTAATTGCTTTTATCATCGGGGGTCCGATAGGAGTAGGAACGATTTTGGTTGCTTTTGGCATAGGCCCTCTTATTCAGGTCTTTTTTAAACCAGTGACAAAATTGCGAAATTACTTTACTGGGGGTCTGTCCCCTCAGTTGTTTTCATAGTATGTTAAATCCGTCAGCTTCTGTTAGTACAGAGGCTGACGGATTTTGTTTATGGTTGTTGTTTCCCTTCGATAAGAGGGATCGAATCCGCGGTACTCTTTGTTTAATGGATAAATTGGAAAAAGCAGGTACCCAACTAAAGGGACCTGCTTTTAATTCGACATATATAAGAAACGTTTTTTCCTTATATACGATCTCGTTATGATTTATATTCGATCATATATTGCCGCGGTAAATCACTGCAATAGACTAAATAATTGCTTAAGTAATGAAAGCCCTACCTCTCTTTCATCTCTGCGGCTCCGAGACCGCGCCAGTTTAAATAAGGCATACTCGAAGTTTTAACAGGATTCCAGATCTTTTTTAATACGATCAAATCACAGCTTTTAGGGTGAAATATGCTGTGTACGTCTAACTGTTTAAAATTAATTTTAAATAATATGAACCATAACTACATCGTGTTTTTCAAGCACGAAGATAATCTTAACTGAAATAGATAGCTTTGTCAAGTGTCATTATGATAGTGGAGTTATCTAAGAAAGAATTAGAGTGTTTTTTAAATGATAGGGAGGCTCTTAATAGTTACAGGCAGATGCTTTTCTCAGGCACGATACTGAGGAAAGATAATGCAAAAAAAGACTGGCTTGAAGGATCAAGCCAGTCTTTTAAATGTCTGTTATTTATTTACCTAAGAATGCATTTAGCATCCACACGTGTTGTTCGATAGACGACTTCAAGGCGATAAACATATCAGCAGTAGCTTCATCGTCTACTTCTCCAGCGGCTTGAACGAGTGCGTAAGATTCTTCACTAATTAAAGCAAAATCCTTAGATAGCTCAGCTACCATCTCGTTGGCATCTTCATTCCCAGAGGCCTCTTTAATGGAAGAATCATCGAGGTACTCTTTAAGAGTAGCAACTGGCTTTCCTCCTATTGTAAGAATACGTTCAGCAATGTCATCAATATTTGTGGCTGCTTCATTGTAAAATCCTTCGAACTTTTCGTGTAGTGTGAAGAAACTAGGCCCTGAAACATACCAGTGGTAATGGTGAAGTTTCGTGTTCAATACGTTCCAGTTAGAAGTTGATGGTTCATTTTATTAATTAGTTGTTGGTTACTCATGTTTTAACACTCCTAGAATATATTAGTTTTAGCGGATTCATATTCATATTGTATAACTTTTTATAATAACAATCAAGTAATAATGATTATAAATAAGGAAGTGTTAATTTTAATTCCGATAAATTTACTTAGAAATAGTTACTTTTTTAAAGGAAAACTATTATACTAATAATTAGATACTGGAAGGGTGATTGGATGAAACTGTTTTCGGGAGGAGTTAGCTTTATCTTAGTTTTACTTGCTAGTTATTCCGGATTTTACTTCTTCGGGGGATCCAGTGAAATGGAAAAGAAAGTCGAAGAAGATGCTATTGCGTTGATATCAGAGCAACAAAACATAGATAAAAGTGATTTATCGTTAGAAGAAATGACTTATTCAGAGGATGCTTTGAGCTATGCTGTGTTACTTAATAATAAATCAAACTCTGAAGACTATGCTGTTGCTGCAATATTAAGTGAAGACGAGTCGGAAATAAGTATGTTAATAGACGTTACAGGTACGTATGATGACTACGGGCTAGCTTATTGTCATTGATTGATTAGAAAAGTATGATGATAATCATAAAAAAAGATCTACCTTTAGAATTCTAAAGGTAGATCTTTTTAATTAAAAGACGGCTATGCCGCTTTTCTTATTTAACCATTAACACTGGCATCTCTACATACTTCATCACTTTATGACTAACACTACCGATGATCATCGTTTGAACAGCACCTAGACCGCGACTGCCGATAACGAGGGCATCATAACTGCCTTCATTTGCATGTTCAATGATTGATTCAGCAGCACCTTTTTTACCGTGAAGAACAGTTGTTTTAGAAGTTACTCCAGCACTCTCAACAAGTTCTTCGATAGGAAGTAGCATTCTTTTTCTTTTCATAGAAGCAGTATCTGAATCTCCATATTGCAATACATCTGACTTGGATTTATTTCCTGCAACAACGTAAAGCAACTCAATATTAGAATTTCCTTCTAATTTAGCTAATTCAATCGCTTTTTCCACCGCTCTTTTAGAATGATCTGAACCATCAATGGCTACTAGTAAGTTTTTAAACATATTGAACCTCCATCTGTCATTAGTGACCAGAGGCTTTGCTTAAGCCGCCGATTTTATCCATGAGAACTGAACTTTCTTTGTTCATGCCTGTCAGTTCTACTTTAATGTTTCTTTGCTCGAATTTGTGCTCGATTTTATCAATGGCCCCCACCGCGGAATCATCCCACAAATGTGCATTGGCAATATCAAGAACAACTAGTTTTACATCTTCATTATAATCGATTTTAGCTAGAAAGTCAGTGACAGATGCAAAGAATAATTGTCCGTGAACTTCATACGTTCGCACACTATCTTTGCTCAAGCTCTTTTCAACCCGTACTTTAGAGACTTTCCATGCGAAGAAAATAGCACTCAAGACAACTCCGGCTAAAACCCCTTGGGATAAATCATGTGTATAAACCACAACGGCAACTGTGACGACCATTACAATGGCGTCTGTTCGAGGCAATTTATGAATATTCATAAGAGAAGACCAGTCAAACGTTCCGATCGCAACCATGATCATAACCCCAGCCAGTGCGGCCATTGGAATTTGTACAACGACATTCCCTAGTACAATAATTAAGAACATTAGAAATATACCAGCAGTAAGAGAGGATAAACGACCATTTCCGCCTGATTTTACATTGATTACAGACTGTCCGATCATGGCACAACCAGCCATTCCCCCAAAACAACCTGCAATCATATTGGCAATCCCTTGACCGCGGCTTTCTTTGTTTTTATTACTATCAGTATCTGTCATATCATCTACAATCGATGCGGTTAATAAAGACTCAAGTAAACCGACGATCGCTAAAGCAACAGAGTAAGGAAGAATAATCATCAACGTTTCAAATGTCAAAGGAATATTCGGTAAAGCAAATAGAGGAAGGGATTGTGTTAATGCTCCCATATCACCAACGGTACGTACACCGATATTCATAAATATTACTATTGCAGTTACAACAATAATTGCTACGAGTGTCGAAGGGACGGCCTTCGTAAAACGAGGGAGGATATAAATAATTGCTAAGGTTAAAGCAACTAAGCTATACATCACCCATGTTTCTCCAACAAAGTGTTGCAACTGAGAAGTGAAGATTAAAATTGCCAGGGCATTGACGAATCCAATCATCACCGATCTAGGTATAAATTTCATAAACCCGGATAGCTTAAACACCCCAAATAATAATTGAATAATACCTGTAAGAATTGTGGCAGCAAGCAAATATTCTAAACCGTGATCGGCAACAAGGGTAATCATTAATAACGCCATTGCGCCAGTTGCACCAGAAATCATTCCTGGACGACCACCGATGAAGGCAATAACAACTGCGATACAGAAAGCCGCATAAAGACCTACCATTGGATCAACGCCAGCAATAATAGAGAAAGCAATCGCTTCTGGAATCAGTGCTAATGCCACAACGATACCTGCCAGAACATCACCTCGGACATTTCCTAACCATTCATTTTTAATTTTTTCTGCGTAATTCAAAACTGCACCTCTTTCTATTTTATTTTATAATTTGAGCTTCTCCGTAAGAAACTCGACCGGCAAGAACAAAGGTATCTTAACAGAATTCCGTCGAATAATAAAATGTAATGTAAGCGTGAGTCATGTTATATTTCCTCTCGTTTACACGGTATATAGTGTACATACTCTCTTTTTTACAAATGTGTCAATTTTGTTAATTACTAAGTATTCATAGATAATGGAATGAGTTTTTTTGTTATACAGCACTAACTGGTATAGACAACTAAATATATGGTTTGTTATACTGTGGATTAGAAAAGTCTTATAGCCTTTAGGAGGTAAAGATGCGTACAATTTATTTTCAAGGAGCAACTCTTTACAGTGAAATGGGTAAAATAGAAAATCCGTTGGTTTGCTTAACCAATGGGAAATTGGAAAACATAGCTGAAAAATCTGCTGATAATAACAAACATATAGATGAAGTAATTACGTTTCATGAACCTGTAAAAATCATACCTGGTTTTATAGACGTGCATATTCATGGTGCGGCAGGTGCAGATGTGATGGACGGTACTTTGAAAGCATTAGAAACAATGAAGCAGGCTTTGCCAGAAGAAGGGACAACATCTTTTTTGGCAACTACGATGACACAATCTGTGGACGATAAAATAAAGGCCTTAAAAAATGTTCGAAGCATGATGAGTTCAAAAGATTCCAGTGGGGCTGAAATATTAGGTGTCCACTTAGAAGGTCCTTTTATTTCTGATCAACGCGCTGGAGCCCAGCCTTTGAAGTTTATTCAGAAGCCTTCTCGTGAACTATTTAATCTTTTCCAAGAGGCATCAGGAAATGCAATAAAATTAATAACCATGGCTCCTGAAGAAGATGATGAGGGGTTGGTCGAAGAATTACTTATAGAAGGCGTTCTTCCTTCTATTGGCCATTCCGATGCCACATATAAACAAATGAAAACTGCTATAGAAGATGGGTTCACGCATGTTACCCATCTTTTCAATGGAATGAGGGGAGTACATCACAGAGATATTGGTGTTGCGGGTGCATCTCTCTTACATGACGAGCTTATAGTAGAGATGATTGTAGATGGTATTCATATTTCACCCCCAATGGTTAAATTGGCTTATAAAAATAAAGGCGCAGATAAAATTGTATTAATCACAGATGCGATGAGAGCAAAGGGAATGCAACCTGGCAGCTATTCTCTCGGGGGGCAAAAGGTTCAGGTGGATGCAACGCAAGCGAAGTTGGCAGATGGCACTCTTGCGGGAAGTATTATAAAAATGAACGAGGCTGTAAGAAATATGCAGACATACACGGGGTGTTCATTTGAGGAAGCTGTTAATATGGCTACCATTAATCCTGCTAAACAGTTAAAAATTGATGGACAAAAGGGTAGCTTACGACCGGGGAAAGATGCTGATTTTTGTGTCGTAAATGATAATCTTGATATCCTGCAAACGTATGTAAAAGGAACGAAAGTTTTTGGATGAGTAAAGGAGGATATTCACCTTGGATATGATCAAAGTACAAAATTATCATGAAATGAGTATGAAAGCGGCGCAAATCGTTATTGACTCATTAAAAAATAAACAAATAAATGTCCTTGGTTTCGCAACTGGAGGCACACCAGAAGGTTTTTATAAATACTTCGTGCAAAACTTAAAGCAGGTACAACTCGCTTTAAAAGATTTGCATACGGTGAATTTAGACGAATATATTGGATTATCAGAAAATAACCCTAATAGCTATCATCACTATATGGAGAAACATTTATTTCAGTTTTTGAATCTTAAAAAAGACCAAACCCATCTTCCAAATGGAAATGCTGAAAATATTACTGGAGAATGCAAACGATATGAACAGTTAATACAAGATTTGGGAGGCATTAATTTACAATTACTTGGTGTCGGAAGTAATGGTCATATTGGTTTTAATGAGCCGGGAAGTTCCTTCCATGGTAGAACGCAAGTGGTAGATTTAGCTCCTTCAACAATCGAAGCAAATGCAAGGTATTTTACTGATGAAAAGGATGTTCCGAATAAGGCAATTACGATGGGGATTCAAACCATTATGGAAAGTAAAAGTATTTTGTTGCTCGCTTCAGGAGCAGAAAAGGCGGAAGCAATATATCAGTTAATGCATGGAGCTGTAAATGATAAGTTCCCGGTGACCATTTTACAAAAACATCCTAGTTTGATAATAATAGCTGATCAAGAGGCAAGAAGTTTGCTGTGAAATATTTCGAGGAATTTTTCCAAATTTCACCCATATTTTGTCGATCTATAGTAATATAGAAATAGATTACTATTATAGTATAAGCAGGTGATAGAGTGAAATTCGTGTCATTAACGTTTATATTTCTTTCTCTAATTACGTTTAAGCAATGTGGTGGAGCTTCTGAACATGAAGATATAGATTTGAATATCAATCCGGTTTATTCAGGGGGGAGCCTCTCGGCAACGCCATATATTGTTTATGAGGGAGTGGACCCAACTACGTTCCAGTTTGGCAGTAGTATTGCTTGGATTGAAAAAATAACCTTAGATGATGAGGTCCTTTATGAATACGAAGGAGAGGACGTAGATGTAGATCAACAAACAACCTTGGAAGAAGACGGTGAAAGAACAGGTTTCACTGTTGAAGTCGACACTGACCCAGGAAGTTTTGACGTTCATATGGTATCGGAATTCATGGTTGAGACTGAGGATGGAGAGCTTCAAGAGTTCCGTCATCAAACAATTCGGACAGTTGAGGTTAAAGATGAGGAAGAGTAGTGATTTACAATACTGCTAATTCATTTGCAGTAATTGATAAATCGATATTAAAATCAAAATGCTGTCTCTTAAGGTTTTTTAAAACCTTTACGGGACAGCATTTTAAGTTTATTTTTACCATAATTTATAAAGTTATCGGTTTTTTGGAGATTGTTTTTTTCTACGAACGGAGAGGCTAGAATTTGCTCTAGGGGGACGCTTTCCGCGTAGCACCTACAAAAGTAGCACGTTGAAAACGAGAGCATAGGCGAGGATGAAGGAGATTAGAAGTCGAAAAAAGAGGTAGGTGCTACCGTCGTAGCACCTACAAAAGTAGCACGTTGAAAACAAGAGCAAAGGCGAGAATGAAGGAGATTGGAAGTCTAGAAAAGAGGTAGGTGCTACCGTCGTAGCACCTACCAAAGTAGCACGTTGAAAACAAGAGCAAAGGCGAGAATGAAGGAGATTAGAAGTCGAAAAAAAGGTAGGTGCTCCTGCGGTTACTCGTCGCAGAAAACATTGCTACCGTCGTAGCACCTACAAAAGTAGCACGTTGAAAACGAGAGAAAAGGCGAGGATGAAGGAGATTAGAAATCGAAAAAAGAGGTAGGTGTTACCGTCGTAGCAGGTCGAAAACGAGAGCAAAAACGAAAAATTCATGGAGACTCCTTTGGAAAAATGATCCAAGCAAGAACCCGCAGAGCGTCAGTTTGTTCGAGGAGGCTCGCCGATCATCCACGGAAAGGGAGTGGTAATTTTTTCTAACATCCATGATAACCGAGTAACAAATACAAAAGACGATACACTTTTCTCATAGGAGACCTCATTATTTTGATTTATGCAAAAATCCTTCAGCGAAGTTTCTCACTGAAGGTAAAAATAGTTGTTTAATAAAGGACTATTTGATGATCATTATTCAAGTAGGCTTTTATATTTGTCTTGGTATCAGTTAGTTTAAGTTGCTTCTGTCCTATCCTCAAAAAAACATCCGTATAAGCCTGTTTTATTTCAATTGTTTGATCTTCTGGAACTTCTATCACTGTTTTCACTCCGGATTCAGAGCCGGCATTCTCAATCCGTACACCTTTTTTCCCGAAAATATAACCCCCCATTAGTTTCCCTTTTATCGTGACTTCGCCGTCAGCATGGATCTTTGAATGAATAGAGCCCTTTCCGGCAATTTGGACATCCCCGTTACAATGTATATCACTATTCATTGTATATAAAAGTTTAATAGTTGAGACTGAATTGGAGGGACTTTGACAAATGTCCAATAGTTCGTATACTTCATCACTAAACGTTTCAAGATCGGATAGGTTATTAAATGCATTAGTGTGATAGACGAGTAACCCTTTATAAATTTTACCGGCAAAGGTTTGCCAACGCCGATCGAGTAAGTTTTGTTTATCGTTGATTAAAGAGATCATCGCTTTACACTTTAAAGAAAAGTCTTTAAATTTTGTTTCCATTAATACTCGAATGGCAGGACCTAATCCTTGACTGTTGGGTTTTATTTGTTGGTAGTGTGGTGATTTGACCAGCTGTTTTAACATCGTTTGAAATTGATGAAACTCCAGAATAAATGGCTCCAATTGTGTGTACATTTGATCAAATACAAGGCTGTTTTTTCCCGCGATTAAAGAACTAGATATGGCATTCCCGGCTACGGTAATGGAGTTCCTCGTCTGAATTATGCTGTGAAGGACACTTCTGTGAATAAACGCAGATCCTTCTGCATCCACCGTCATCTGTTCATTTACGTGCCCTGTTATTTCTACATCGCCCACAAAATGAATGTTTCCGTGTTCTAGATTTAAGTCTCCGTGATGTAAAAGTTTGGGTAATACAGATACTCGAACTAATTGACCGAGTTTCTCGATTTTTGGACGACCATTCTCCGTACTAATCAGTTTATTCTCTTCTTCTAGATAAGAGACGCCACTGCCAACTTTCAGCGTAACTGCTTTACCCGGCTTCGCTTTCATAACATCGCCATAGATTGTGATACCATCTTCGCCACCAGTGGGCTCGTCAACAGTACCTAAAAGTTGCCCTTCTTCGATGGAGGGAATGTAAATGGATTCTCTAAAATCCATCGTTCCATCCACATTTTCAGCAAAATTTAATTTCTTTTCCTTTGTATCAATAGTGAAATTAACCTCACCGTGCTTACCGTGCTTTGGTAGAAGTCCTTCGGCAATGACGAAGGTTTTTTCCTCCAGCGTAGAGCATGCTTCTTTAATTTTATTAGTTTCAATGCCATGAATGACTTTCATTTTGGCTAATTGTTCAAATACATCTTCTTCCATCAATTGATTATTCGGTTGCTTTCTTTCTTTTGGCAGTAAAGTTATCTTTTCATTGGGTGGATGATCCGGTATATAAGGAATCAAATAATATCCGGGCTTAATAGAAAGGATGACAGTCTGTGTCTCTTGATTAACCTTAAGAGACCAAGCTGTTTCTACAGTTTTTGGGGTTAATTCAAATGTAATGGAATCACCTTGTGAGAGAAAGGTTTTCTCTTTAATGATTTCCCCGTTTTTCTTCACTTGAAGTGATTCTGTCGGCTCTATGATTGGTTTTGCAGTATCTGAATCTTTAAAATACAAGTTTCCATCTTTAATCCATGCTTTTCCAAGTAGATTCACTTGTGAAATGTTAGCGGTGGCGTGAGTGCTAGGAGTGCTTTGGTCATGGATTTCTTGTTTAAGCAGCTCTTCCCAGTTCAATTCCTTTTCTGGTATTTCTGAATTTTTTTCTTTAATGACTACTTCTATTTTCACTTTTGATTTACTGAGTCCAAATAAACGATTGGAACCGGAATCTATTACTTTGATTTCTACATCATCTTCTTGTAATTGAAGTTCGTAGAGAGCCTTTTTAACAACGGAATCTCTATTTTTCCCTTGAAATACTAATGATTGAGTCAAGGTTATCACCGCCTCTTTCCATATTATTATGGTTAAGAAACAGGGATTATCCTGTTTCGGTAGCTCAGCCATCATAAGACATACATTTATATTAGTCCGTTAGATCTGTAGCTTTGCGTCTCTATTTTTCAATAGATTTGCCGTTATCGTCAGTCTTTTGTTTAAAGGTGTTAAATTCAAATTGGTAAATAACGTCTAATTACTTTTATTATAAACTTAAATAAGATCTAAATATATATTTTTTTGAAAACATAAAATAATCAATACTACGACCCCACCCCCCGTTTAATTATCAACAATTAATTTGATATTGAGAAATGCTTTATGCGATGATAATGAAAGAGAAGATGAAAGGTTGCGTTCGGGATGATGCAAAAACATGGATGGGTGGTTCTTTCTGTTTTTCTTGGTGGATCTTTAGGGACATTGTTAAGATATTTGATAAATATGCAAACGACGACCCTCCTGTTTCCTGTAGGAACGATTATTGAAAATATCATAGGCAGTTTATTGTTAGGGACATTAACAGGATGGACACTTGTGAAGGTAATCGTACCTGTTTTGAAAGAAGGGATTGGTGTTGGTTTTTGTGGGGGGTTTACGACGATGTCGACCTTAGCGGCAGATGCTGTGCTCTTAGGCGGGACCGATTCAATGGGATCATTGGCGACTTATCTTCTCATATCACTATTCGGCGGGATGTTTGTTGCCGCTATTGGATTGATGATAGGGCAGTACCTTGCTAATAGAAGTGTTAAGAAGGAATCGAGGGAATGGTCATGAACATCCTGCTTGTTGCATTAGGAGGTGGACTAGGCGCCTCATGCAGGTATTTGCTTGGAGCGTGGGTGAAGTCGCACCTAAAACAGAGAAGTATACCAACAGCGATGCTTATGGTGAATATACTCGGCTCCTTATTTCTTGGTCTATTTTTCGGAGGGGTATATCAGGAAGTTCCTCAGATAGTTTATGATGATCTTCCTTTCTTAGTTTTCGCAGTTGGATTCTGCGGAGCATTCACGACATTTTCAACGTTTAGTGTAGAAGCCGTGACCTTATTACAGAAACAAAAAAAGCGAGAGTTTATTACATATGTAAGTTTATCCATAGGAGGAGCTATGATTGCTTTTCTGATTGGAATGTTTCTGGGCAGTCAGGTGATGAAGTTCATTTAAATGAAAAAGGGCACTCAAGTGAAATTCATTTGAGTGCCCTTTTTAATACTCTTAGCTTAATATCATACTCCATTTCATTAGTATGCTTATTTCTTACTATCAGGATTATCTTTGTGTGAATCTTTTACAGTTTTCTTTTCTTCCGAAGGAGAAAAGTCGTCAGATAATTGATCGCCAAGATCCTTTCGAAGATCTTGATAAATTTTTTCTTTAAATTCCTCGTACACCTCGTTTTTAATATCATCATATACTTCATCTTTAACCTGGTCGTATACTTCGGTTTTAATATCTTTATATGCCTCTTCTCTGAAATCATCGTACACTTCATCTTTTACCTGTTCATAAATGTCGTCTTTCATATCGCCGTACGCTTCTTCTTTGAAGTTATCATAGATATTTTCTTGCATTCCGCCATAGACTTCATCTTTTACTTGGCGAGTATGACGTTTGTTCTTTAGAATTTTGTCCGCTTTTAAATCTTGTCCCATCATAATCAGGAGTGAGAAAATCATCACAATCATGATGAGAGCGAATGGCAGAGCTGCGACAATGGAGGCGGTCTGTAAGCCCTCCAATCCACCGCTGATTAAAAGAACACTTGCAGTACCAGCGATCAAAAAGCCCCAAATAACTTTAACGGATAGCTTAGGACTTAGACTGCCACCGCTTGTCATTGCACCTAAAACATAAGAGGCAGAATCGGCAGAAGTAATAAAGAAAACGAGAATTAGTAATACAGCTAAAGTACTCATAATTCCACTGAAAGGCAGTCCGCTAAGCGTTGCAAACAATGCCACTTCAACTTCGTTCGTGACTAAATCACCAATTTGTTCATTTCCATTTAATATCATATCTAAAGCTGTTCCGCCAAAAACTGTGAACCATAGTGCTGCTAATAAAGAAGGAACAATTAATACGCCTCCAATGAATTCTCGGATGGTTCGGCCACGAGAAATTCTTGCGATAAAAATACCCATAAATGGAGCCCATGAAATGTGCCAGGCCCAGAAGAAAATAGTGTTGCTTCCCAACCATTCACCATCTCCAAACGGGTTTAAGTCTAAACTCATTTGGGTGACGTTAGTAATATAGCTGCCGATGGTAGTCACAAAATTTTGTGCTATAAAAAGAGTTGGACCAAATACAAGCACAAAAACTAGCAAAATTGCTGCCACGGTTAAGTTAAGGGTGCTCAAAATCTTAATTCCTTTGTTAACTCCGGTTGCAGCTGAAAAGATAAATAAAACGGTAACAATTGCAATAACCGTAAATTGAGTTGTAGAGTTGTTTGGGATCCAGTCAACAAGATAGGATAGACCCCCGGTAATTTGCATCGCACTTAGCCCAAATGTCGTAGCAACACCGGTAGCAGTTGCCAGAACAGCCAATGTATCGATTGCTTTTCCGAAAGGACCGTGTGCTTTATCACCTAAAATAGGCTGGAAAGCAGAACTTATTAATGCCGGTTGATCCTTTCTATATTGTACATAAGCTAACGTCAAAGCTACGAGCGAGAAGATAGCCCACGGATGTAATGCCCAGTGGAAAACTCCGTATCGCAGACCTGCGGCGGCTCTAACCCCTTCAGACGCACCAACGTAGTCTGGATGTGGATCGAAGAAATAGAGAACAGGTTCTGCCACGCCCCAGAAAACGAAACCAACACCAATTCCAGCAGAAAAGAGCATGCCAAGCCATGTTAAAAACTTATACTCTGGTTTTTCATGTGGTTTCCCTAATTTAAGTTTTCCGAAAGGGCTGACTGCCAAGAATAAAACGAAAGCGATAAAAAAGGCAGTCGATAGCATGTAGAACCACCCAAAATTATCGAGAGTAAGACCTAATGCTATCCCTGAAAGGTTTTCTAGAGATTCAGGTCCAAAAAATCCCCATAGTACAAAAAGGAAAACTAGTGGTGCAGAAATATAGAAAACAATATTGGGTTTTTTTGTTTCATACTCATAATTTTTCATGTAGTAGTGTCATCCATGATAGCGGACGACCCCCTTTCTTAGTGTAAATCTAATTTTAAAAATCCAAATAAATGCAAAGGAAGGACATTGGTGCCATGATAGTTACTTTTTCCCCTTTTGTCTAGTATTTGAAACTAAAGTCACGATGTTTGCTAAACAATATAGCTACAATGTATTATTGTAAAAGATTGCAATTTAAATAATGTAATGATTAGGAGTGAGAAAATGTCTGAGATAAATGAAACAGCTTCCATTGAGGATTTTATGAAATTAGATATGAGAGTGGGAACGATCATCGAATCAAGTTCTTTTAGAGAGGCTAGAGTACCAGCAATTAAACTGAGAATTGATTTCGGGGAAGATTTAGGGATTAAACAGTCGAGTGCTCAAATTACAAAGCGTTATGAGCCGGAAGACTTGGTAGGCCGACAAGTGGTGGCTGTCGTGAACTTTCCGCCACGGAGAATTGCAGGTTATGCTTCAGAAGTGCTAGTCATAGGTGGAACGCCTGAAAAAGGCGATGTTGTATTATTAAATATTGATGAAGAAGTTCCGAATGGAACGACGATTAGCTAAAAAACAAATGAGGTTGTGTTAAAGAGGTATACAATACCTCTTTAACACAACCTTTTAATATATAAAATGGGCAGCTACCTCCACACGCAAGTATCAAGGGAAACCCACCCTTGATACTTGCGGTGGAAGCTGACGCTGTATTTAATAAAAGACGGCTATGCCGTTTTTCTTAGGATGATACCGTTATTCCATCGTTATTGTGAATCTTTCTTCTCCGACAAACTCCCCACCAACAAAAATTTCAACCCGATAGTTGCCAACTTTAGTGGCAGGATTTTGTGCATCAATGACATCCAACGAGATACGATTAGAAGAAAATTTCTTAGACTCGCGATCGCGAAGGCTTTCCCATTCGTCCGGTTCTTCCGGATCTTGGAATAAAAGGGAGACTCGAAATGTCTGATTGTTAACAGGCTCTTCTCCAATGTAAAAAAGGTTAATTCGTGCGTCATACTTTTTGAAAACCGGAGAAGTAACGATGTCTCCATTGTACTCAGGCGTTTTTTCATTATTATTGTTATCGGAATAGATGTAAATCCCCGGATCTAGTTCACTTTCAAAAGACCATTCAGATAATGCTTGAACAGGTAAAATCAAGAGAAATATTACAATTACCGGCGTCACTATTGCACTAATCCATGATGTTCCTTTCTTCGCAAATAGAGGAACTGCAGGTTTCGTTTTTTCCGTATCAGAATTAGTAAGTTGAATCAGCTTCAAGACCCTTCTCGTAAAAAAAGCATTGCCTTTTAGACCAAAAAAGAAATGTGTCAATATAGGAAGCAAAAAAGTTATTTCACTATAAAAACTAATAGCCGATAAAAGAGTTAATTCGGCGACAATAAAAATAAAATAGAGTAGAGTCCATCCGTACATATAGCGGTACGCTAGCCAAAAGGGTGGAATGATAAAAGCGGGCCAATTCCATCCTGCATAGTTATTGGGTTTTTTATGTTTTTTCCATTTTTTATCATAGTATTCATGATTATTCTTTACAATCTCATAAATAGGGGGGGATTGAGTCGTTAAATAGCTAGAGGATTGATCCTTGTTCATTGTAAATTCTCCTTCTTAAACAGCTTGGGTACTATTTTATCATGAATTAGCAGAAAAATAGCATAGGGAAGCATTATTAACAAAGATATCACAGATTAAAAGTTAGAGAAGAAAGTCTCAGTTATTATTTGATAAAATAGAAGGAGAGCGTCTAAGGGGTGGTCAATTGAAATTTATATATCCATTTTTATTTGTAGTATTGGTAGTTAGTGTTACCGGTTGTGAGTCAGAAAATGATTCTAATCCGGACAGCAGCAGTGATAATTTTCCTTTTCAATTTGTATCAGACAGCTTTCAATATGAAGGTTTTAACTATCCGGATGATTGGGATGCGGTGGCTGTATCATCTTATGTAGAAATGTCAGACGCTGATGATGAGAATGAGGGGAATCAAGGATTTTCCGAGGAACCTTATCGTTATCGTTTCGTATTCGGAAGAGAAGCCAATACAAATGAAGTACCCACAGAGGAAATAGATGCATTTAATGAAAAAAGTACAAAGGAACAGAAAACGATTCGACAGCACTATTATCATACCTATCATGAACACTATGCCACATTGCATATCAGTTCAGATAGTTTTCTTAAAAACCTGTCAGATCTGGAAGGTGTAGATACATTGGAAGTAAATAAACATGAAGTTTTGGTTATGAATCAACAAAATGAGTGGGTGATAAACGCTCAAATAAATAATGCTTATTATGAATTGCTTGTGAAAAACGAAGCGGTAGTGACTGATAAAGAAGACTTACAAGAGCTACTTAAAATTATATTGCCATAGATATTAAAGGGGATGGGGGACAGTCCCCCCCATTTTTTAGGTGAAACAATCAAACTTTCGTTTGACCGTTTTAAGGAAATAGCATACACTATAATCAAATGGTCGTTTGAATAAGGTTGGAAAATTGGAGGGATTACGAATGGCAGAAGATACTTGCAGTGTGTATTCGTTTGATAAAGCTAAGGTTGCCTCACTTCATAAACAGTTAAATGATGAATTTATCATAGGAACGAGTCAGATTTTTAAAATTCTAGCGGATGAAACTCGCTTAAAGATTGCTTATGCATTAACGAAAGAAGAAGAATTATGTGTATGTGATATTGCTAATGTTATCGGGGCATCTACCGCTACAGCATCTCACCATTTGCGTACACTAAAGAAACAAGGATTGGCTCAGTATCGTAAGGTAGGAAAGCTGGCATTTTACCGATTGGATGATCATCACGTTAAAGCGCTTATACAATTAGCCTTTGAACATCAGAAGGAAGGTAAAGCTGATGGAAACAACAACTAAAACGGATCAAGAGATGTTTAAAGTGAAAGGCATGACTTGCACAGGTTGTGCAGCTAGGTTTGAAAAAAATGTCAAACAGATACCTGGAGTGAAAGAAGCGAATGTAAATTTCACTTCTGAGAAACTTATCATCGAAGGCCATGCGAGCATACAGGAATTAGAAAAGGCAGGAGCCTTTGAGAATGTGAAAGTTTATCATGAAAATGATGAGCTTCCTACGGAGGAGGATCAGCCTTTTTTTCAGAAGCATACATGGATTCAAGTGATTATTGCTAGCTTGTTTGTACTAGCAGGTTGGATCTCTCATTTTTATATCGGAGAGCAGGCGCTCGTTACGATTGGACTCTTTTTAAGTGGTATGGTCATCGGTGGGTATTCGATGTTTTGGCAAGGAATCAAAAATCTAACGAAGTTTGTGTTCGATATGAAAACGTTGATGACAATTGCGATTATTGGTGCCGCTCTCATTGGGGAGTGGGGAGAAGGAGCTCTAGTCGTCGTGTTGTTTGCAATAAGTGAAGCGCTCGAAAGCTATTCAATGGATCGGGCACGAAAATCCATTCGCTCCCTTGTTGAAACTAGTCCACGAAATGCAACGGTTAATAGACTTGGGAATAAAATGGTTGTTCCAGTAGACGAAATAGACATAGGAGAGGAGATCATTATCCGCCCGGGTGAGAAAATTCCCTTGGATGGAACTGTTACAAAAGGTCTTACTTCAGTAAACCAAGCTGCGATTACAGGGGAAAGTATTCCTGTTGGAAAAGGGGAAGGTGACTCGGTATTTGCCGGGACATTGAACGAGGAGGGGCTTCTTTCCGTAAAGGTGACGAAGCTGGTCAAAGACACGACACTTGCAAAGATCATTCAGCTCGTAGAAGAGGCTCAAGGTGAGAGAGCTCCTGCACAGCAATTTATCGATCGATTCGCTGCATATTATACACCTGCCATTATGATTCTAGCGTTCATTGTCATGGTAGGGCCGCCATTGCTCGCGGGAGGCGTATGGAGTGAATGGATCTATTTAGGACTTGCAACACTGGTTGTTGGTTGTCCTTGTGCCCTTGTCATATCTACTCCGGTAGCTATCGTTACAGCCATTGGCAGCAATGCGAAACAAGGTATTCTAATCAGGGGTGGCATTCATTTAGAACAAGCAGGTCATATAGAAGTGATTTCGTTTGATAAAACAGGTACGCTAACGAAAGGCACTCCAGAGGTAACTGACTTTCTTTCGATGGACGATGTTTCTGAAAAGGAATTAATTCCGTATATATATTCAATTGAAGAGTATTCCACCCATCCTTTGGCGAAAACATTAGTTGCTTATGCGAAAAAAAATGGTGGCGATTTGGATTCCCAGAGAAACGTTACTGATTCCAAAGCTCTTACAGGTAAAGGGATGTCTGCAAAAATTGATGGCGTCTATTATTACGTGGCTAGTCCCTCTTACGTGAGAAGTTACTACTCTAGTAATCTATCAGAGAAATTTAATGAGATGGTAGAAGATCTTCAGAAGCAAGGGAAAACAGTGGTCATTTTAGGTAATGAATCTAGGATATTAGCAATACTTGCTTTACGTGACGAGGTTAGACCTGAAGCCAAGCATGCGATCCAACAGTTAAAGAAACTGGGAATAAAGGAAATCGTGATGCTGACGGGTGATCAACGTTATACAGCAGAAGCAATTGGAAGAGAAGCAGGGGTAACCCGCGTAGAATCAGAATTGCTTCCTGAAGAGAAACTTGCATTCATCAAACAAACGAGAATTTCAGGCAAGAACGTTGCAATGGTTGGTGACGGCATGAATGATGCCCCGGCATTAGCACAGGCAAATGTCGGTATTGCAATGGGTGGAGGAGGAACGGATACAGCAATTGAAACAGCAGATATTGCTTTAATGGGGGATGAATTAAATAAACTGCCTATACTCATCGAAACGAGTCGCAGGACATTGAGGATCGTCAAACAAAACATTGCATTTGCACTTGGATTAAAAGTATTAGCACTAATTCTCGTCCCTTTCGGTTGGCTGACGCTGTGGATTGCTATTATAGCCGACATGGGAGCAACACTTCTAGTTACATTTAATAGTTTGAGACTTATCAAAATAAAAGATAAGAGTAATAAAAAGTAATAAAAAGTAATAAAAAGAGGATGTCTGAAGGTCAGTAAAGACCAATGGACATCCTCTTCTAATGCAATGAGTGAAGCTTACGCCTTCGTTCCTTGGAGTTTCTTTATTACTTAAGAGTCCTATTCATTCATTAACTCATAGTCTTCAGGGTTCTGGGCTGAGATTGGATTAGATAGATCCATGTGGCCTAATAATTCTCCGACCTCTTCACCGTCAATAAGTATCATGGTGCTGTTGTAGCCGAATTGATTCATCATTAGAGCTACGTGCTGAGTAAACATTAATTCACCGCTTGAGCCAAGATTGGTCGTTTCGATATCTTGTGAAAAAGAAACATAGGCAACATCGTCCTTGAATTCTACAGATTGCACAGTCACACCTTCAGGCAATAATTTAACTAAACCATCTTGTGAGGGGCCTGCAAGCCAAAGATTCATAGCTTCCTCTGCGCCGGATTCATCCATTGAAACGGATGTCCCAGAGTTAACGCGGAACGTTTCTAACAATTGATCATCAGAGAAAAATAGTGTAACAGAATCAAGTGTAGTTGTTTCTTCCGTATTACTGTTTTCATCCTCTGCAGTGTTAATGTCCGCTTCGTCATTTGTACTATCGTTCATGGTGTTCTCTTCTACTTCAGGTTCATTTTCTTCCACTTCAGGTTCATTTTCTTCAACATTGTTATTTGATTCGCTCGCATTTATATTTCCTTCGTCTTCGTCTAAGACTTCCTCTTCAGTTGTTGCATCGTTCACCGCTTCATTTTCTTCTGCACTATTTTCAGTATTCATTGTATTGTTTTCTCCTGAGACATTATTTGTGTCTCCAGCAGCATTCTCACTTGTTCCACAAGCAGCTAATAATAGAAGAAGACTAAAGACTAAAAGTATTTTACTAACATTTTTCATTTGTACCCCTACCTTCAAATTTAATAGTTATAGTTCGTTCAATTCATTAGACGACACTTAGAATAAAAGGTTACAACAAAATCTGCGTTATTTTGCCAATTTCAATATAACAGAAAATCAACAGTACAGACAACTGAATGTTATATAGTTAAAAAGATAGTTACAAACTTTTTATCGAAATGATGCTTTTGGGGTATGTTAAGAATTTTTACCAATCTAAGTCCAGGGGCGTAGAAGATATATTTCTTAAGTCGCTTACGGAAAAAGAATTCACCCATTACAATAGAGAAAAGATGAGAAAAGGGAGAGGGACGATATCACAAAAATAGGGCGACGAACGTTAGGCTTATGTCTCTTAATGTTAGGAGTGATTTTGTTAGCGAGTCAAATCCTGGCGATCTCATTTAATTCTTTGTTTGCTTACGTATGGCCTATCTTAGTAGTAGGGTTACTTATTGAAGGTCTAATTTATTATCGGAATAAAGAGCCTGATCAAAAGGTGCGTTTCGATAAATTTTCGAACATTTTATTACTGGTAGTATTGCTTGCCAGCAGCGGTGTGGAGAAGAGCTTAGAGGCTTCGAGCGGGTTTTCGTTTCTTGAATGGTCAGGTGTAACAGGGACTACGGCTTCAATCGAAGAAGAATATGATTTAGGGGGAAGTGTTGAAATAATTAAAATAAACGGCCCGAATGCTTCGGTTAAAGTGATGGGAACGGATGAAGATGAGATTTCGGTGTCAGGTACAATACAGGCAGATGAAGATGATGAAGACGATGTAAAGGAAGTTTATGAAGAAGTGCGTGAAATTACTAGAACGGATAATTCGTTTGAATACAGTATTGATCAAAAAGAGTTATCTTGGTTTTCATTCAGTGAAAACATGAAAGCGAATTTAGTGATTGAAGTGCCTAAAGATAAACGGGTCCATATTGATGTTACAAATGGTGGAGTTGAAGTTACTAATATAGCAGAAAATATCAATGTCCAAACCACGAATGGAGCAGTCACAGTGGTTAACATAGCTAAGGATGCTAAAGTTCAATCTACAAATGGCCGCATTATTTTAGAAGGTATTGGTGGAGCAGCAAATCTTCATACGACAAATGGAACAATTGAAGTAGAAGGCGATCAGGTACTCGGAAACTGGGATTTAAAGACAACAAACGGTAATATCAGAATTGGAGCGGCTGAAGAAAGTGATTTTTATTTCGAAGGAAAAACGACAAATGGAAAAGTTGATGGAGATTTACAAATGGAAAGAGAAAAAGAAGGAGAGTTAGTAAGAGTAAAAACACAAGGATCCGCAATTCAAGGGGATGGCACACACGAGGTCAAAGCTAAAACAACGAACGGTACTATTTCTGTTTTCTTTTTAGAGTAAGCAAAAAAAAGCAAGACCGACGAAATACGTTGGTCTTGCTTTTTATGTTTATGATTAATTATTCTAAACCAGCAGTCCATTCTGATACGATTTCTTCATTTGCTTCAACCCATGCAGCTGCAGCATCTTCTGGAGATGTGCCTTCTTGCATGTCAAGCATTACAGCTTGCATATCTTCTGGAGTCCAGCTGAACTGATCCAATAGTGTGTAAGCGTTTGGAAGATCTTCTTCTAAACCTTCACGAACCATTGTTTTAATAACTTCAGCATCACCAAATGATCCTTCAGGGTCTTCAAGGTACTTTAAGTCATAAGAAGCGAATTTCCAGTGCGGAGTCCAACCAGTTACAACAATTGGCTCTTCGTTGTCAATTGCTTCACCTAATGCGGTAGCCATTGCACCACTAGAAGATGCTTGTACTGAAAAGTCTGCTAGGCCTTCATATGTTTCAACAGCACTTTCAGCTGCTTGAACAACACCAGCGCCAGGCTCAATTCCAGTGATTGTATTTCCTAATTCATCAGAAAAGTTAGCTAAGTCATCAATAGTTGTAGCATCCATGTATTCCGGAACAACTAAACCAATTTTAGCTCCTTCTAAGTTTTCACCTAGATCTACCACTTGATCTCCATATTCTTCAAACAAGTCGCCGTGTGTAGCAGGTAACCATGCTGCGACCATACCATCAGCTTCTCCAGTAGCAACTGAATCCCACATAATTGCGTTATCAATCGGGGTTACAGTAACATCATAACCTTGGTCTTCCAAAACTTTCGCTACAACGTGTGTAGATGCGATTTCTGAATCCCACTCCACGTATACTAATTCAATTTCTTTTCCTTCTCCAACTGCTCCAGCATCTGCATTCTCTTCTGTAGCATTACCTTCATTTTCTTCGGCTGTATTATTACCAACATTTGTAGTATTCGTGTCATTTTCATTTTCTCCACAGCCAGCTGCGAGTAATGATAGTGACAGTCCTGCTACTAATCCAAGACGTTTTTTGTTGAGTTTAAACATAATAATTAAATCCCCCTAGTTTTATTTTTATATATGGAACTTTTCAATTCATGAAAAGGAGCCAACTTAATTGGTGTTACATGTATTATTTTTTAGAGTTCACATTTTGTGTGAATCGATCGATAATGATAGCCAGGATAACTATTCCTAAACCAGCTACAAAACCGGGTCCTACTTGTGCACGTTGTAGAGCGGAAAGAACTTCTCTTCCTAAGCCGGGTGCACCGATCATCGATGCGATAACGACCATAGATAAGGCAAGCATAACCGTTTGATTTATCCCAGCCATAATCGTTGCTTTGGCCATTGGAAGCTCTACTTTAAATAACTTCTGTGCACCAGTACTACCAAACGCATCTGATGCTTCCACTAGTTCTGTTGGAACTTGTCGAATACCTAAATTAGTAAAACGAACGGTTGGTGGTGTCGCAAATATCAAGGATGCAAAAACACCGGGAACCATTCCTATTCCGAAGAAAGCAACAGCAGGAATTAAGTAAACAAAAGCAGGCATTGTTTGCATAAAATCAAGTATTGGCCGGATAATTGCATCTGCCGTTTTGCTTTTGGACATTAAAATTCCAAACGGAACGCCAATGATTATAGACAAGACACTAGCGAGTAAAACCAAAGTAATCGTAAAGGTTAAGTCTTCCCATAATCCTTGATTGTGCACGAGCCATAGGCCAAAGACTGAAAACGCTGCTAGCCCGTATTTTTTACCGGTGATAAAAAAGGCGCCTATTGCGACAATCAGAATGACTATGATGGGGGGAACACTAGCTAAAGCTTCCGCTGTCCATTCCATGAAATCCCCAAAATAAGTTTTAATTGGATCGAATAAAAAAGCAAATGTACTTGTTAACCATCCGACAAACCATGCTGTTCCTTCTGCAATAGGTATTCTTGGTATAAATTCTGTAAGATTATCAAGCATTTTCTGATTCCACCTCGCTATCATTAGCAAGAGCGGCAATGACCGCACCTCGAACAATAATTCCCACTAACCGTTCATTCTCTACAACTGCTACGGGTGTTGGGATATTGTGAATAATATTAAAAATTTCATGCATTGGTGTATCTCTTTCGACTTTAGGTATATCTGTTTTTAAAATGCCTTCTAACGTTTTAATCTCTTGTTTTCGAGCGATAGAAGCATCATCTGCTGTCACATAACCTTGGAAATTTCGTTTGCTGTCGATAACAAGAATGGTTGAAATACCTTCTTCTTTCATACGTTCCAATGCCACTCGCGGACCGTGTTTGTCGATATTAACTGTTTCAGGCCGTTTCATAATATGACTGGCTGTTAAGACCTTGGATCGATCAACATCCTCCACAAATCGTTCCACATAATCATTGGCCGGGTTTACTAAGATATCTTCCGGTGTACCTATTTGGACAATGGCTCCGTCCTTCATGATTGTAATTCGATCTCCTATACGAAGAGCCTCGTCTAAATCATGAGTAATGAAGATAATCGTTTTTTGCATTTTTTCTTGTAAATCAAGCAGCTCATCCTGCATATCTTTTCTGATAAGTGGGTCAAGTGCTGAGAAAGCCTCATCCATCAAGAGAACACTTGGATCATTTGCCAACGCTCGAGCAAGTCCAACGCGTTGTTGCATTCCACCTGATAGTTGATCGGGATATTGGTTTTCATATCCTTTTAAACCAACTAGCTCTAATGATTCAAATGCTTGTTTTCTTCGAGTCGTTGGATCTATCCCTTGTATTTCCAATCCATATTCAACATTTTCGATAATGGTTCTGAATGGGAATAGCCCAAACTTTTGGAAAACCATACTCATCTTTTTACGTCTAACTTCGCGCAAATCTTTATCATTCATTTGTGCTAAGTTTTCCCCGTCTATCCAAACCTTGCCGTCAGTAGGCTCGATTAAACGATTTAACAAGCGGACAAGTGTGGATTTACCACTTCCAGAAAGCCCCATAATAACAAAAATCTCGGCATCATTTACTTCAAAAGAAGCTTGATTTACACCAACGGTTAAACCCGTTTCTGCAAGAATATCATCCTTGCTTTTTCCTTGCTTTAAAAGCTCTAGCCCCTGTTTCGAACGTTTACCAAAAATCTTGGTTAAGCCTTCTACTTTAATATTTGCCAAATGTAGTCACCCCAAATTCATAATTACTTTTATTTATTAACACGAAAAAGTACTTGACTTCTCGCCAAGCAATACATAGCACACGGATATGTTTCGACCTTTTTAACTATAAAGGTTTAGGTAAATAAGATCAAACCGTATATACTATATATAAACTTCGAAAAGTACGTACAGTTAAAACTGTACAAAGGTTACACGACTGTAACGGCAAATTCCACAATAATCCTTTCTATAACACATGGATATGCTACTTTCTTTTTGAAAGGAGTATTTGCTAGTATTTTTATAGATGGAATAAGACAGGAGGTTAACAAATGCCGAATAATGCTATATATAAGGAAGAGCAACAGAAATTGCATGACGCAAGAGAGCGCTTCATTACAGAAATAGCTAAAAATATTCATTTATACAATATAAATTCATCAGTTGGCAGATTATACGGAACGGTGTTCTTTGCAGAAAAACCAATGACATTAGATGACATGAGTTCCTCCCTAGGTATGAGTAAGACAAGTATGAGTACAGGAATTCGGGCTTTGACAGATGCGAATATGGTTGAAAGGGTTTGGGAAAAGGGAATTCGCAAAGATCTTTATAAAACAGAAGACGATTGGTACAAATCTTTTTCGAACGTATTTATTACACGATGGAGAAACTCAACAGAATTGAATATGCGTGCAATAAAAGAAACAAAGGAAAATATGGAAGAACTTTTAGATAAATCAGAGAACAATGACATAATCAACTCCGCTGAACTAGATCTTGAAAAACTAAATGGAGCTGAAGCTTATTATGAATGGCTGACTGATGTGATATCGTTATTTGAAACAGATGAAATATTTAAGATTATACCGAAACGTTCATGACTTAGGTTGTTCATTAACGTCACCAATATTCAGAAATAAAATTTTCCCATAATTAAACGAACGTTAGCTTGATGCTCGTCAAATTTGATGAGAGGCATCAAGCTATTTTTTGTTATAATGAGGGAGTTCAAACAAATAGGAAAGTTTTTGTTGAAATTTAACGTAAAGGAATGAAATAACATGATTGGCAAGTGGCTGTGATTTTATTAATTATTGGATTTATTGGAGCGAGTATATTCTGGGCATGGGCACTTCTAACTGGATAACTATTCATCAGATAATCTATTTTCTTAGAATTATTCGTCGACTTTTATGTAACAAAAACGAATAGATAACGTCAATTATAGTTGCAAGGGGAGGGAATCAAGTGAGGTCGGAGTTTGATCGTTTATATACTGCTTATCACCATCAGCTTTTCCAGTATCTTTTCTATATGGTCAGGAATAGAGAAGTGGCAGAGGATTTAGTCCAAGAAGTATATATTAAAGTACTTCACTCTTTTGAAACCTTTGAAGGCAAAAGTTCGGAAAAAACATGGCTCTATTCCGTAGCTAAACATGTTGGAATAGATTGGATCCGTAAGCAGTCACGAAAGAAACGCAAATGGGAAGGCAAAGAGTATGAATGGAGTGAGCGGGAATTTGAAATAAAGGATCAGAGTCCACTCCCGGAAGAAGTTCTGCTCCAGAAAGATGAAGTACAACAAGTTTATCGTGTATTGAAAACTTGTACAGAAGATCAACAACAAGTAGTATTACTGCGATATGTTCAGTCTTTATCGATATCAGAGACTGCCGATATATTGGGTTGGACGGAAAGTAAAGTGAAAACAACCCAGCACAGAGCGATTAAAACCCTTCAAAAAAACCTAGAAGAGGTCGAGGAGACCTTGGAAGTAAAGGAGGCAAAGAAGTGAGCAAAAATAACTGGAATGAAAAAGATATTGAAAAGACGTTGTCGAACTTGCCTTCTGTTAAGGATAAACAATCCAAAGATGAGTTATTCCAAGCAATTGAAAAACGATCGGAAGAAGTCTCTCTTTCCAGAGCTGCTAATAAACGAAAAAAATCATGGTTGTTTCCTGCACTGGGCAGTGTAGCCGCTATTTTTATTATCTTATTAGTCATTCCTTCCTTTATAAATAATAACTCGCAAATGTCGATGGATGAAGCAAACGATTCTGCTGAGAATATGGAATCTTCTTCTGCTGACAATGCGGAAAACGAAGCGAACTTGTATTCTGATGATAGTGGGAATGAAACGCAAGAGAGCAGTATTGGTACAGAAAGTCAAAGCTCTCCTAGAAATGATGAAAATGCATCTAGTAATAATGAAGCTAGTCAAGAGAACAATTCATCGGTGGATGTTCGGAGCGAACCAAATTCCAGCGTATCAATTGAGGAAGAAGAATCGGTCCAAATAGAAGATCTTACACCTTCCGAGTTTATAGCGAAGATTATCCCGGTGGAAGAAAGTGATTTTTCAGATGAGATTGCAGTGCTGCATCCAACTGAAATAGATCACACCTCTACGGAGGAGCTTCTCGCGACCTCTTTGAAGGCGAGTGACCCAACGATTAGAAGTGAAATGGAAAATATAACCGAGGTAAGTCTTGACGAACAGTTGCAGGACTCTGTTCATTTAAACTTTCAAGAGGATCATAACTTAGAAAGCTTAACATCTTCGGAACATCAAGGACTTGGTTTAATATTTCAGGAACTGTTTACTATTTATGGGATTGATGAAGTTGAATTAAGTGTAGAGGGTGAACCCGGTATTATGTTTGGTCAACAGGGAGAAGTAGAAAGCCTGCAAATCGATTTATTTAACAGAGGTTATTATTCCTATGAAAAGGATGGAGAAGTATATTTAGTAAGTGCACGGATAGTAGGTGAGCAAATGCGTTCCGATTCTGGAAATGCACTTACTTATCGAGAGACGGTTGAAAGAATGGCTGCAATGCCAGATGAACACTTCTATACTTCCCCTGTTCCTGACTTTGTCGAAGTGGTTAACTTTAGGTTTGATGATAAGTTTGTAGAAGTTATATATGAGACAGAGGGGCCCGAGACGGAAGAAAGTCAATTGGATGAAATGAGTACTTTTTACGATTCGTTGATTTTAACTGCAGAACCATTCTCTCTAGATACATTACACATTACTAACGAAACCACAGGAGAAACAAAAGAAGTTGATTTAAATTAAGTTTATATGAAGTAGATGGTAAGGGGTGACCTGAAATTCCCCCTCTCCACCATCTCATAAAAAATATTTAGGGATGTATCAAAAGGTCTTTTAAGACATTTTGATACATCCTTTTTTGCAAAATAAGAGATTGTTGTTTGGAAGAATCCGCGAGACTCCGGTGGAAGAATAATCCAAGTGAGACCCCGCAGAGCGTTCGTAATCTCGAGGAGGCTCGCAGATCATCCACGGAAAGCGAGCGGTAATTCTTCCACACAAACTTTTGTGATAACAAAAGCAATGAAATAAAAAAGAAGACACACTAAGTTTTTTAAAGATGTCATAACATCCGATAACCAGCCTTTCCCGGGAAATAAATGTAGAATGTTGTAAGTACGTTCTATGGACTAGCTAGTAGCGCATAAACTTAAACTTCACGCGCAACCAGTAAAAACTTCTTCAGACGATATTGAAGGCTTTGCCGACTGAGGCCCAAATCTTTGGCTGCTTTCGTAACATTTCCACGGTGGTGCCTTAATGTCCGTTCTAACAGGTCTTTTTCTACCCTATCCATGTTTTCTTGTAAGGTTCCTGTGATAGCCGTGTGACTTGGAGACGTGTTTTCCTTTTCGGGTTCCGGTGAGGGCTTTTCCAAAGAATGAAATTTGGTTCTCATGTGCATTGGCAAGTGGCTATAATCTATTTCTTCATCAAAATGAATTAAATTCATTGCACCTTCGACCATATGTTCAAGCTCTCTTACATTTCCAGGCCAGTCATGCTCTAGGAATAAGTGGAGAACCTCTTCGGACATGCCAGGCACTCTTAGTTGGAATCGTTGATTATATTTATCGATAAAATGTTCGATGAGAACAGGAATATCTTCTTTCCTTTGTCGAAGAGGTGGAACAAGAATACTAACGACACTTAATCGATAGTATAAATCTTGTCGAAGATGATTTTTTTCGATGGAAATGAGAGGATCCTCATTTACGGTAGCGATTATCCGAACATCTATCGACCGGTCTTTTGTGTCCCCGATACGCCGAATTGTTTTTTCCTGGATGGCCCGTAATAACTTGGCTTGCAGGGAAGCGCTTAATGAATTTATCTCATCGAGCATGAGTGTCCCGCCATCTGCTTGTTCAAATAACCCGATATGACCGATAGCGCCGGTAAATGCGCCTTTTACAGAACCAAATAGAATCCCTTCAATCAGAGAATCTGGGAGAGCAGCACAGTTTTGGCTAATGAAAGGACGAGAAACACGCTCACTTCCATTATGGATGCTCTGTGTAAATAGTTCTTTTCCGGTACCCGTTTCCCCGTAGACAAGAACAGAGGAGCTTGTTTTCGTCGCATGTTTGGCATTTTCAATAACTGCCTTTAATGACTGACTATTACCAATAATTTGGTCGAAGGTAAATCGTGCATCCTTTTTCTCACGGGAGTTTTCTCTTGTTAATTGTTCAAGCTTTGTAATGTCCTTCGCTACTTCCACTGCCCCGATAATGTTATCACCATCAACCAAAGGAAATGTATCATTTATAGTCGTTATTTCCTGACCTTTAAAATTAAAATAGGATTGTTTGGCATTTTTTAAATCTGCGCCTTTATTCAATGCTTGCAAAAGACGACTTTCATCTTCATTGTTAAACAGAAATATATCCATTATTTTCTTCCTGAGTACTTCATCTTTGTCCATATCTTCTATTTCGGACATTTTTTGATTGTAGATGACAGATACACCTTCTTTGTTAATCACATGAATTCCCATGTCGATGGCATCTAATAACTGGCGGTATACAGGTTGCAGGAACGGGAAATTTGTATCTTTCAAAATAACATCACCCCCACTTTCTCTTTTATTTTACAAGGAATAGTCCCAATAGTGCAAATATTTGTGGCGGTAAGGTGCAAAATTATTTTTCAGTGCAAATTTATTATGCTTATTGAAGTAATTATTTGCTTGAATTGCCGGTTTTTTAAAAGTTGGCATGATTATTGCATATTATCTTTGTGTAGAATATTTTAATAATTTTAATGAAGGAGTGGATTGTTCATGGTAGTACCTTATAAGCACGAGCCGTTTACGGATTTTACGATGGAAGAGAACCGTAAAGAATACGAAGAGGCATTGAATTATGTTAAAGGGGAACTAGGTAAAGAATATCCTCTCATTATTAATGGAGAAAAAATATTTACAGATGATAAAACGGTATCGGAGAACCCAGGGAATAAAAAAGAAGTGATAGGCTATGTCTCAAAGTGTAGCCAAGAGCTTGCAGAGAAAGCAATGCAAGCAGCAGATACAGCTTTTCAAACTTGGAAAAAATGGGATCCGGCAGCGAGAGCGAATATTCTTTTCCGTGCTTCTGGAATGATCCGTCGAAGAAAGCATGAATTCTCAGCTTGGTTAACATATGAAGCGGGAAAACCTTGGAAAGAGGCAGATGCAGATACAGCGGAAGCTATTGACTTTTTAGAGTATTATGCACGGCAAATGTTGCGTTTAAAAGATGGCGTAGAAATAAATTCCAGAGAAGTAGAAAACAACACATTTAACTATATTCCACTAGGTGTCGGTATTGCGATCTCGCCTTGGAACTTTGCTTTTGCGATCATGGCGGGAACAACAGTAGGACCAATGGTTGCAGGAAATACGATGTTATTAAAGCCAGCAAAAACAACACCGGTTATTGCCTATAAATTTATGGAAGTTTTACTAGAAGCCGGCTTACCAGACGGTGTTGTAAATTATATACCTGGTAGCAGTGCAGAGATGGGTGATTATGTAGTGGACCATCCTCGAACTCGATTCATTAACTTTACCGGTTCTAAAAAAGTAGGGCTTCATATTGCTGAACGAGCTGCTAAAGTGCAAGAAGGACAAATTTGGATGAAGCGTGTCATTGCGGAGATGGGTGGAAAAGATACGATCATCGTCGATAACACAGCAGATCTTGAATTAGCTGCAGAGGCGATCACATATTCTGCATTTGGATTCTCAGGACAAAAGTGTTCCGCGTGTTCAAGAGCTATTATCCATGAGGATGTATATGATGAAGTACTAGATAAAGTAGTTAATAGAACGAAAGAATTAACGGTAGGTGCAACGTTTAACGATAACTCGAAGTTTATGGGTCCAGTCAATGACCAAGCCGCGTTTGATAAGGTCTTGGATTACATTGAGATTGGTAAAAAAGAAGGAAAACTCATGACAGGCGGCAATGGCGATAATTCAGAAGGATATTTTATTCAACCGACTGTCTTTGCAGATTTGGATCCTAAATCACGAATCATGCAAGAAGAAATCTTTGGCCCTGTCGTCGGATTTTCAAAGGCAAAAGACTTTGATGAGTTAATCGATATTGCCAACAATACAGAATATGGCTTAACAGGAGCAGTCATTTCTGATAATCGGGAACATTTAGAACAGGCTCGCCAGGACTTCCATGTCGGAAACCTTTATTTCAATCGTGGTTGCACAGCGGCAATTGTAGGTTATCACCCGTTTGGTGGATTTAATATGTCCGGTACAGATTCCAAAGCAGGCGGACCAGATTATCTATTAAACTTCCTTCAGCCTAAAACTGTTTCTGACATGTTTTAAGAGGTGAGTCAAAAAGATGATGCTGTTTGTTCAGAGATAAGAATGTATAAATTGACAGCTATCTTTACGCCACACGTATCAAGGGAAACCCACCTCCTTTCGAGTAGCACCTACTAGCAATTCATACGTGCTACTCGGGGTGGCTAAAGATCACGCTGTATTTAATAAAAGACGCTATGCGTTTTTCTTATCCTTTTTAACCTCTATTAGACAAAAGTCAGAAGGAGGCAATAACATGACAAGATCTACAGACATCATGGACGTGACAGAAAAGTATGGGGCAAGAAATTATCATCCTCTTCCCATCGTTATTTCTAAAGCTGAGGGAGTATGGGTGGAAGATCCTGAAGGGAACCGCTATATCGATATGCTTAGCGCGTATTCCGCAGTTAACCAGGGACACCGGCATCCAAAGATTATTCAAGCTTTAAAGGATCAGGCAGATCGAATCACGCTAACATCACGGGCGTTTCATAATGATCAGTTAGGTCCGTTTTTTAAAAAGGTATCTTCATTAACGAATAAAGATATGATTCTTCCAATGAATACGGGCGCCGAAGCGGTGGAAACAGCTGTTAAAGCTGTTCGCCGCTGGGCATATCGCGTAAAAGGAGTAGAAAAGGATAAAGCGGAAGTGATCGTTTGTGAGGACAATTTTCACGGACGAACGATGACAGCTGTCTCCTTATCTTCCAGCGAAGATAATCGAAAAGATTTTGGACCAATGTTACCTGGGATTAAAATTATTCCTTATGGCGATATTGAAGCATTAAAATCTGTGATTACTTCAAACACAGCTGCATTTTTATTTGAGCCGATACAAGGTGAAGCAGGGATTAATATTCCGCCTGAAGGATTTCTAAAGGAAGCCTATGATGTGTGTAAAGAAAATAATGTTCTGTACGTGGCGGATGAAATTCAATGCGGGCTTGCCAGGACTGGTAAAATGTTTGCGTGCGATTGGGAAAATGTCGAACCTGATATGTATATTTTAGGCAAAGCACTTGGGGGTGGCGTTATGCCGATCTCGGTGGTGTGTGCAAATGAAAGTATACTAGGTGTTTTTGAACCTGGCTCTCATGGATCAACCTTTGGTGGCAACCCTTTAGCAAGCGCCGTGTCCATTGCAGCACTAGACGTAATTGAGGAAGAAAACTTAGCCGAAAGATCTTTGAAAATGGGAACCTATTTCAAAGAGCAATTAAAAGCGATTCGTAATCCGAAGATCCAAGAAGTAAGAGGAAAAGGGTTATTTATCGGCGTAGAATTATCAGAACCAGCGCGTTCATACTGTGAGAAATTGAAAGAAAAAGGCTTACTCTGTAAAGAAACGCATGAAAACGTCATTCGATTTGCTCCGCCGCTAGTTATATCCCAAGAAGATTTAGATTGGGCGATTGAACAAATTAGAGACGTGCTATCGGTTTAGGGTCTAAAACCCGGAAGAATAACAAACCGAGAAAGAAAGTATAACAGTTTCTATATTGATTAAACATGAATTATCATGATTAAGAGAGGGGTTTAGTCGAGATGATTACTAGAAGTTTTTTCCTGTTCTTATCCCAGAATAAATTTGTGAAGAATCGTGCAACAAAATGGGGACCGAAGCTTGGAGCTAAAACAGTCATTGCTGGTGAAACAATTAATGAAGCAATGAAAACGGTTCGGGAGTTAAATGAAAAGGGATTAGCTGCAACAGTCGACCATTTAGGCGAATTTGTTAACAATAGTGAAGAAGCCATTGAATCTATGGAATACTGTGTAAAAACATTGGATGCAATAGCAGAGTCTGGTGTAGATTGTAATTTATCTCTTAAACTCACTTCTCTTGGTCTTGATATTGATCGAAATTTGTGTAGAGACAATATGATTAGAATTTTAGAAATAGCGCAAGGGCATGGAAACTTTATCAGAATAGACATGGAAGATTATTCGCACCTCGATGCGACACTAGACCTTTTGCAGGAATTGCGTCAACAATTTAGCAATGTAGGAACCGCGATTCAAGGATACTTGTATCGTTCAGAAAACGATATTCGATTGTTAGAAGGAATAAATTTGAGACTCATTAAAGGGGCGTACAAGGAGGCTCCTGATGTTGCGTATCAACAAAAAGAAGAAGTAGACCAAAATTATTTAAATATCATTAAATCTCATATGTTAAATGGCAGTTACGCTGCAGTTGCAACACATGATCACCAAATCATTGATAAAGTAAAGGCATTTACCAAAGAAAATAACATTGGTAAAGACGAATTTGAATTTCAAATGCTTTATGGATTTCGTACGCAACTTCAAACAGATATTGCAAGTGAAGGTTACAAGATGCGAGTTTATGTTCCGTTCGGGGAAGACTGGTATGCCTACTTTATGCGTCGCTTAGCGGAAAGGCCGCAAAATGTAAGTTTTGCAATTCGTGGATTGCTATCAAAATAACTCAAATCTTTAAGCGGTTAAAAGAGTTATAAAAAAGTTGTTCAAAAAGGTTTGGATGAAAACCTTTTTGAACAACTTTTGCTGTTTTATAAACTTTTATAAAATTGGTCGTAGTATTAGAAAGCGTCGACTTCTAGCTGGTTCGAGTGCCAGTCTGTACTAATTAAAACCGTAATTCATAAGAGGTTTGCAAAAACTATATTTTATTAGATAAGAAAATGCATGAGACTTGTTGCTATCCCGAAATATATTAATAACGAGAAGATGTCATTTAAGGTGGTAATTAATGGCCCGGAAGCAACGGCAGGATCAAGCCCTACACGATAGAGAATTAATGGAATAATAGTTCCGGCCATAGTGCCAATTAATATTGTGGCAATTAAAGAGACGCCAACCACGATGCCGAACATAAATGATTGCCAAGCCATAGCCACGAGAAATACTAAAAGCCCACATACTAATCCTATAATAATTCCTACTTTGAATTCACGCCAAACGAGTTTCGTAACTGTCTTGCGATCAATATCATTTGTTACAAGGCCACGCACCACAACTGCTAAAGATTGAGTTCCTGTGTTTCCTGTCATACCAGCAATCATCGGCATAAAAAATATAAGTGCAACGACTTGATCCAATGTATTTTCAAACGAATCCAGGATCCCTCCGGAAACCAAACCAATAAATAATAATAGGATGAGCCAAGGCAAGCGCCGGTAAGCAGCAACACTGGCCGCTGTTTGAAAATCGATGTCTTTACCTGAAGCGGATAGCTTTTCAATATCTTCCTGAGCCTCATCATGAATGACATCGATGACATCATCGACAGTGACAATTCCTTTAAGGGCTTCCTTCTCGTCGACTACCGGAACAGCGAGGAAGTCATACCTTTGTATTAATTGAGCGACGTCTTCTTGGTCTGTGTCAAGAGAGACGGAGAGTACTCGATTAAACATAATATCATGGATTTTCTCATCCATATCGGCTAGCAGTAAGTCCCGATAAGACACTACTCCAACTAATTTTTTCTCCTCATCAATGACATACAGGTAATAAATATTACGAGTGATCTCAGCAAAACTCTTAAATTTTTCGACCGCATCTCGAACCGTGTAATAATCACGGAGCCATACAAACTCGCTCGTCATGATCCCCCCGGCCGTTTCTGGTTCGTAACTCATTAATTGTTGAACTGCTTGAGATTCGTCCTGTTGCATTGCTGCTAGGTATTCCTCTAACTCTTCTTCTGAAATCTCACTTAAAAGGTCAGCCAAGTCATCATTATCCATGATATCCATGATTTTTGAAGACTTCTCAATGCCTAACTTCAATAAAACTTCTTTTTGCATATCCGGCTCTAATTCCATCATTAAAGCAGCGATGTGTTTTGTGCTTAAGTATGTAAGGAATTTAAAATGATGTTTTTCAGGTAATGCCCGGTATAATTCAGCGAAGTCATATGGGTGGAGTTCTTCTACCATTTCCTTGAACGTTTCTTTACTGCTATCTTTTAAATATTTGATTGTGAGTACCGTTAGTTTGTCTGTCTCCATGAAAGGTCCTCCTTTTTGACGGCAATTAGTGCTGTCTAAAAAACTATACCCTATTTCGGGGGTTAATATGAAGGGAATTTCAAAAAAAGACTCAACTGGCTAAGATATTTTGCCATTTGAGTCTTTTTTAACAGATAAGAAAGTATAAAATGACAGCTATCTTTACGCCACACGCATCTAGGGAAGTTCGCTTCCTTTCGAGTAGAAAACCTACACGCACTAAGTAGGTGCTACTCGGGGGTGGCTTTAAAGATCACGCTGTATTTAATAAAAGACGCTTTGCATTTTTCTTAATAGACTCTCGCCGTTCTAAAATAGTACTTAAAGTAGGAATGTCGAGACGAGATAAAAAAAGAGAATCATTCCCGCCACACCTATTACAGTCATAAAAATGATGTTTTTCTTTCTTTTTTCGCGGTTTGCCCAACGGTTCGGATCGAATCCAACGTTACTGTTATCGTGAACATTCTGAGAAGAACGATTCCTTGAAGGCAGGTTCATTAAAAATATCGGACCTAAAGCAGCACCGGAGATAAGGCCGAAAATATGAGCAAGTATATTGATTCCCGGGTTAATAAAGGTCATGACGACACCAATTACGAGTACAGTCAAAATGAGCTGAGAATTTGCTTTATCAATGAGATCTTTCCGGTAAAATACCATGTATAGATAAACACCGAATAATCCGTATATAGCTCCTGAAGCCCCTAAATGAACGCCATATGGATTTCCTAAATAGAGATAGGCTATATTTGCAAGTATGCCGGTAGCTAGATAGAAAGTCAGGAAGCGGCTTCTGCCGAACATTATTTCCAGAGCTGGTCCAAATAAAATTAAGGCAAACGAATTAAACGCCATGTGCATGAGACCCCCATGAAGAAAAATAGGTGTAACAAGTCTCCAGTATTCGCCCATTGCTATCGCAATGTTTTGACCTACTCCAAGCATACGGATTTCTTCGCCACCTAAGAATGGAAATAAATCCGTCCAAATATAGAAAAATATATTAATTGCTACCAATGCAGTGATTACTTTATAAGATCTAATAAAACCTCCGAATGTTTCATTACGTATAAACATTTTCTCGTACTCCTTCACGTAAGGATAAGTTCATGAAAATAGCTTCGCATGTTTTCTCATTCTATCATATGACTGTTTTCCAAGACTATTATTTGTATATTATAACTAGCATCAGGTTTAAGAAGAGTGGAATGAATGGTAAAAGGAGAGTATGCTTAATTGAAGTGAAATAGGAAGGTGATCCCCATGATAATTGGAACCGGAATAGACATCGTTGAAATTCAAAGAATTAAAGATACATACAGAAGAAAACCAGCTTTTGCAAAAAGAATCTTAACGAATCATGAATTCGAAACCTTTGCTTCCTTATCTGAAAAAAGAAAGATTGAATTTTTAGCAGGAAGGTTTGCAGTTAAAGAAGCATACAGCAAAGCTCTTGGCTGTGGCATTGGAAAAGAACTGTCATTTCAAGATATTGAGATCCGTTCCGAGGAAAGAGGGAAACCTTGTATCTATGCAAGAGGAAAAGCAAAAGAGCAAGGGGTGCACGTGTCAATAACACATACAAGAGAATATGCTGCAGCTCAAGTAATTATCGAAAGTATACATTAGTCTGAGGACAAGTTTGCATATTGTGAAGGACGACCTCATATAGTGATAATGCGGATAGGGAGGGACAGACATGTACGTGGTAACGGGTGGTGAAATGCACCAAATTGATCGCTATACCATGGAGCAGATCGGTTTAAGTGAAGAAATGTTGATGGAGAACGCTGGTCAGGTATTTAAAGAAAAAATTCTTTCACTGATTCAAGCAAATGAAAAAATCATTGTTTTTATTGGTGCGGGAAATAATGGCGGAGATGGATTTGTTATTTCACGGCTTTTGTTGGAAAGAGGCTGCGATGTCAAAGTGTGGGTCATTCCTTCTGAGAATCGTATTCGTGGTACAGCTTGCAAACATAAGGATATTTATAAAAAATGTGGATATTCCTTTCAGCACTGGCAAGGGAAAGAAGGTCTTGCAGAAAAAGATCTTTCAGAAGCTACGCTGGTGGTTGATGCTTTGCTGGGCACGGGAATCGAAGGTCCTTTAAAGGAACCTTATGGGGAAGTAATTTCCTTGATCAATTCAGCCAAGAAGCGGGTTATTTCGGTGGACATTCCTAGTGGGATTCCAAATGGCGGCGATGAAGAGAGTAGAGGCATTTTAGCTAGTGAAACATATACTCTTCAAGCACCTAAACTAAGTGCTTTCACCTTTCCGTCTGCCGAGAATTATGGCCAGCTTCATGTATTAGATATCGGAATCCCGTCCCGATCCTTTCGAAAGGCCGGTATTAAACGAGAACTGATTACTGCGCATACAGTGAAAGATACTCTGCCTGTAAGAGAAACGAATAGTCATAAAGGAAGGACAGGGAGGGCGCTTGTTATTGCAGGCAGCGAATCCATGCCTGGGGCTGCCGTTCTTACAGCTAATGCTTGTTTGCGTGCAGGAGCAGGGTTATTGTCTTTAGCGATACCGCAGTCAATACAAGCCATCGTTGCCTCTCAATCAACAGAGTCTACGTTCATATTACTGGAAAATACAAAGGGAAGTATTTCTCTAAATGCTTTCTCTGACGCGATCTCCTTTAACAATTTTCATGGAGTAGCTATTGGTCCAGGATTGGGGAGAACGAACAGTTATCCACTGTTTAAAACTCTACAGCCTTATTCAGGGTTAGTTGTGATTGATGCTGATGGTCTTTATCATCTTTCACAGGAACTTCCATTATGGAGAAGCAAGCAAAGACAAGGGGCAACTATCATTACTCCACATCCAGGTGAAATGGCGATGCTGACTGGTTTGTCAGTAGCAGAAGTTGAGCAAAACAGATTTGAAGTTTCCAAATCTTTTGCAAAAACATATCAGATGTATGTCGTTTTAAAAGGACCCTATACGATTATTACCACACCAGATGGTTATCAATATGTGAACACAACTGGTAATGCATCGTTAGCCAAAGGTGGTAGTGGAGATGTGTTGACGGGAATCATTTTAGGTTTTCTCCTCCAACACAGGTCAATTCAAGATGCTCTTTGTAATGCTGTATATGTGCATGGAATAACTGCGGATAGGTTAATGGAGAACTCAGATACATTTAGTGTAGTCGCAACAGATTTGATAGATACTTTACCGATCGTGCTCCGATCAGCCCGTTACTAACGCATGATATAACCCTCCTTTGTCGTCGAAATGACACAAAGGGGTTGAGTATATGAAAAAAATCATTTCCTTATTCATTATTGCTATCGCCCTCGTCAGTATTCTTACTGCTTGCGGAGAAAAGAGTCAAGAGGACGTGATTGCTTCTTTAGAGAGTACGTTAGAGGATTTAACCGGGTATAAAACAAAGGCTACAATGACTTTGCAAACTGGTGAGGAACCTCAAGTATATGAAGTGGAAGTCTGGTATCAAAGCCCGTCATCCTATCGAGTGGCATTAAATCACGCTGAGAAAGATCAAAGTCAAATTATCTTAAGGAATGAAGAAGGTGTTTTTGTATTAACGCCTGCTCTTAATAAAAGCTTTCGATTCCAAAGTGATTGGCCTGAAAACAACAGCCAAGCATATCTTTATGAGTCTTTGATTAATGATATATTAATGGATCCGGAAAGAACGTTTACTGCTACAGAAGATAACTACACGTTCCAGACAAATACGACCTATTCAAATAAAAATTTAAATAAGCAGGAAATCACGTTGGACAAAAAAGAGTTAACGCCGAGTTCAGTAAAAGTAATGGATGCAGAATTATCCGTACTAGTAGATGTCACTTTCGAAGATTTTCAGAAAAATGCCACATTTTCAGAAAGTGACTTTGACATGGACCGTAATATGACTGGTGCCCAGTTAAAATCTGATGTACCAACAATGTCAGATGGGGAAGAAACAGAGGAAGAAGAGGGTGCCGATGATTTCACTGTTTTCTATCCAATGTATGAACCTCAGGGTACTAGTTTTGCCGATTCAGAAGAAGTACAGTCAGATGATGGGAAACGGGTAGTCTTGAATTTTGAAGGTGACCAGCCATTTAGACTTATTCAACAGCAAAGCGATGTCGTTGAAGCCAGTACTGCCATTAGTGTATCAAATGGTGAGCCTATTGATTTAGGTTTCACAGTTGGTACGTTAACGGAGGACGAAGAGACAAAAACAGTTTCGTGGTCCTATGAAGGAACCGACTTTTTCCTAGTCTCAGAAACACTGGAAAAAGAAGATATCGTCTCTGTTGCCAGAAGTGTCTATGGAACGGAAGAGAAATAAGATAAGTTAAAAAGCACATGGGAGGAAGTTACCTCTCATGTGCTTTTTTGCTTTCTGTGGCAAATCGTAGATGACATAAATAGAAATACTGTGTACGATAATAATAGTTGAAAGCTGTTTTTCGTAAACGTTGTTGTTTTTTGAAAAGGTGCTTGCAGAAGCGTCCACCTAGAGCAAATTAAAGTAGGATCTCCTTGTTCTAGTTAAAACAACAACATTTTAGCAAACATCCTGACTGTAAGAAAGCTATTCGGAATGATGGAAACTGGAGGAATTATGATGGCTAATTTAGATTCGTATTACAGAGATACTTGGGTAGAAGTAGACTTAAATGCTATTTCCGAAAATGTAAGACATATAAAAGCAGGGTTGCCGGAAAATGTAGAAGTGATGGCGATCGTAAAAGCAAATGGCTACGGTCATGGTGCTGTTGACGTGGCAAAAGAGGCACTATCAGCTGGAGCGACCTATTTAGGGGTTGCCATACTAGATGAAGCAATTGCACTGAGGCAAGCTGGGATAGATGCTAGAGTGATGGTACTCGGATATGTGCGTCCGGAAGATGTCAGCGTTGCACTGAAATATAATATTACCTTGACTGTTTTCCAAGCAGACTGGATTGATAAAGCTATTACATTTCTTCCTTCTGAAAATGATGATTCGAAAGTGAAATGTCATATCAAAATGGATTCGGGAATGGGGAGAATTGGTTTAAGAACGAGGGAAGAAGCGGATAGTATTATCCAATCCCTACAGAGTTCTGACAGATTTGTGGTGGAAGGTGTATTTACTCATTTAGCTACTGCAGACGAAGTTGAAACGGAGTATTTTGAGAAACAACAAAGGCGATTCGCAGAAATGATCACCTATTTTGAAAAAAGTTATGGTCAGGAGATTCCGCTTAAACATTGTGCAAACAGTGCTACAGCATTAAGATTTACGGATCAATGCTATAACATTGTAAGGTTGGGGATTGCAATGTACGGATTAGCCCCGTCGGAAGAAATGAAAGAGTTGATAAAGGTGCCATTAAAAGAAGCTTTTTCATTACATAGTAAACTTACTCATGTGAAGAAGCTGGAAAAAGGGGAAGGCGTAAGTTACGGGGTTACTTATGAAACAAATGGTGAAGAATGGATTGCAACGATTCCAATAGGCTATGCGGATGGATGGATAAGAGCGAATCAATCTGGGAATGTTCTTGTTAATGGAAGAAGAGCAAAGATTGTGGGCAGAATATGTATGGATCAAATGATGGTCGTATTGGAAGAACCTTTACCACCGGGAACAAAGGTGACGATAATTGGGAAAGATCATAATGATTTTATCTCCGTAACGGAAGTTGCTAAGAGACTTGATACGATCAGCTATGAGATTCCATGTATGATAAGTTACCGAGTTCCGAGAGTTATCAAGAAAAATAATGTTATCCTGAATGTTAATAACCGAGTTGTTTAAAAGGTAACAGGAAAACAGCTTAATTCAATAAGCTAGTATCCAATTTTTTCACGTGATTAATCCGGAAAATGACTAGACCGAAGCGGGAATGCTGTGCTAATCTTAATATAAATGACGAATATTCGGATTTAATTTTAGGAAAAGAAGGTTTTTAACGAAAATTGCCGAATTTGTTAAGAGGATTATGAAATATCACTTTGCATTGCAACTAGGCAAGTGATATGATAATAATGGATTAAAAAGTGATCGAGAGCTTCGTGGAGGTGTCTTTGTGTCTATGGATAACACAAAAAAGATAATGGTCAGTTTGCCGCAACATTTAGTTAGTGAATTAGATGCTTTAACTGAGGGTGATAATATCAATCGCAGCGAAGTAATTCAAAGAGCAACGAAGATCTATGTTCAGGAGCAGAAGAAACAACAAATTCGTGAAACGATGCAACAGGGATACGCAGAGATGGCTAAGATTAACTTGAACATCGCTACCGAATCCTTTTTAGCTGAAGAGGAGGCTGAAAGCACGTTGGATCGATTAGTTAGTGGGGTGTAAGGGATTGATTGTAAAACGCGGTGACGTTTATTTTGCAGATCTTTCACCCGTGGTCGGATCCGAGCAGGGTGGGGTGAGGCCTGTGTTAATTATTCAGAATGATATTGGTAACCGATTTAGTCCAACAGTCATCATTGCAGCTATTACAGCACAGATACAAAAGGCCAAACTTCCTACTCATGTTGAAATTGATGCGAAACGATACGGTTTTGATCGAGATTCAGTTATCTTACTAGAGCAGGTCCGGACCATTGATAAACAACGTCTTACAGACAAAATAACACATCTAGATGATGATATGATGTTAAAAGTGAATGACGCCTTGAACATTAGTATAGGCTTGATTGACTTTTAGATATCATAGCAGGAGCTACTTTTTTTGAGAAAGTAGCTTTTTTGCGTCCAATTCTCATTATTTATGGTACTATACTATGAGATAAAGCGGCTTAAATGCTAGCACATAGATTGCAATCTATGTCAAAAAATGAAATAATGAAGAGGGCAACTATGACTTGAAGTGGGGGAAGACTGGATGAATTCAGTGATCAAAGATATAGTTTTAGAACACAAAGAAGATATTACAGACAGCTGGCTTATAGAAATCCGTAAATTTAGATCCGACGATATGCTACAAAATATTTCAGATAAAATGTATGAAAATACGAACCGCGAATTCGCCAATAATCTCATCTTAACAGTCCAAAAGACGGACGAAGAATTAGAGCATGACGAACTAATACAATTTGCCGAGAAGTTAATTCAAATTGGTTGGCCGTTGAACTATATAACAAGAGGTTTACAAGAATTTAGAAAAGCGTGCGTTGAAATAATATCCAAGAGAGAAGAGAACTCTCAAAATAATCTTGAATTTTTCAAGAAAATAGAGGACTGGATCGATGATATTGTGAACTTGCTTGTGACTCAGTATTCCGGATCTTGGGAAAACACAGTATTTTTACAAAAAATGGCTTTAAAAGAACTTTCCGCCCCCTTAATTCCTGTTTTTGAAAACATCAGTGTCATGCCATTGATAGGTACAATCGATACTGAACGAGCAAAGTTAATTATGGAAAACCTATTGGAAGGTGTTATTGAGCACCGTTCTCAAGTAGTCTTAATTGATATAACCGGGGTGCCGGTCGTTGATACGATGGTAGCACATCACATCATTCAAGCATCAGAAGCTGTTCGGCTAGTTGGTGCTAAGTGTATACTTGTGGGAATCAGACCTGAGATTGCACAAACAATTGTTAATCTGGGTATTGATTTAGGGAAATTCCCTACTAAAAGTACATTGAAAAAAGGTATTGAGTCAGCACTTGAGCTAACACAGAGAGAGATAGTTGAACTGAAGAAATAAGGAGGAACTGGTTTTGCGAATTCCGATATTGAAATTGCATGATTATTTACTTATCTCAGTGCAAGTGGAGCTGGATGATCAAACTGCACTCCAGTTCCAGGAAGACGTACTGGAAAAGATACACGAAGAAGGCTCAAGAGGAGTAGTTATTGACTTAACCTCAGTAGATATGATAGATTCCTTTATTGCAAAAGTATTAGGCGATGTAGTAGATATGTCGAATTTAATGGGTGCTAGAGTAGTATTGACTGGGATTCAACCAGCTGTTGCGATTACACTTATCGATATGGGAATAGTATTAGACGATGTTCCAACTGCACTAGACCTTGAGCAAGGGTTGGATAGACTCCAACTCGAATTGGAGGATTGATCATATGCAAGTCCAAACCCATGTAGACATCCATAGTGAGTGGGGAATAGTCGCTGCAAGACAAGCAGGACGTAAACTTGCTCGTGAAATCGGGTTTGGTTCCGTGGATCAAGCACGAATCACAACTGCGATTTCCGAACTTGCCAGAAATATATATTTATATGCTAATAAAGGACAAATACAAATAGAAGAAGCCACTTCAGCAGGGAAACGTGGTATTAAGATTATTGCTACTGATCAAGGTCCTGGGATTAAAGAGATTCGACGTGTAATGGAAGACGGTTTTACGACGTCTGGAGGATTAGGAGCGGGACTTCCTGGTGTGAAGCGCTTGATGGATGATTTCGACATCGATTCTGAATTGAAAGTTGGAACAACCATTACAGCTATTAAGTGGCTTCGTTAGGGGAGGGCTTTGTTTGGAAGATACGAAGTTGTCAATGTATCAATTATATAAAGAAATGCTCACGAAATACCTAGATAACAAAAGTGAACATGCGCTTTATCATGCCCAGCAATTCAGTAAACAAATGATGGAAAAAGATATGTCTCCTGAAGAAACAGTGAGTTTGCATATGTCCGTTTTCCAGGAAATTGCTGATGATCTACCTGAAGAAGTAGTTGATTCTTTTGATATTTTGCTTGAGGTAATGATTGGTTATGGTTTAGCTTACCGCGAACATCAAAGCCTACGTGACAAGCAAAGACAACTGGATTCGGAACTGACGGTGGCGGCAAGAATGCAGAAATCGCTGTTACCTTCAGAGGAAATCACACTTGACTCAGTGGACTTTGGAGTAATTAGTGTTCCAGCGGGAAAAATGAGTGGAGACTATTATCATTATGCTCATGACGAGCATGAAAATGTAGGAGTGGCAGTAGCTGATGTTATTGGAAAAGGTATTCCGGCAGCAATGTCCATGTCGATGATTAAGTACGCAATGGACACACTTCCAGAACAACGCCTTCAGCCTGGTGCGCTGTTAGAAAACTTGAACCGTGTTGTGGAAAGAAATATTGATGATGATATGTTTATTACAATGATGTACGGATTTTATGACCCTAGAAATTACAGGTTTAATTATGCAAGCGCAGGCCATGAACCTGGGTTTATTTATCATGAAGAGAGTGATAAATTTGAAAACCTTGATGCAAGAGGACTTGTTCTAGGTGTTTCCAAAAACGTCACTTATCGAGATTACGAAGTTACGATGAATGTTGGTGATTTTGTCGTGCTGTTATCAGATGGTGTCACAGAATGTCGAGTTGATGGAGAATTTATTGAGCGAGACCAAATTATTCAGATGATACGTGATTATAAACATATGCCTGCACAAAAAATAGTAGATAGAATCTTTTATGATTTAGAGAGAGCACAGGAATTCCAACTAAGGGATGATTTTACACTTTTAATTTTGCGTAGAAAGGTTTAAAGCTAGTTAATAAGTGGTATCTAAATAAAGATGAAGACATGCAAGTATTTCTAGGAGGGAACGGAATGAATTTAGATATACAACTACAAGAGGGACCACAAAGAAATGTCGTTCTTTTATCGGGTGAAGTCGATGTTTATACAGCCTCTAAATTAAAAGAAACGTTAAATCCTTTGGCAGAACAGGAAAACAAAGAATTAGTCGTGGATTTGTCGGGTATCGATTACATTGACAGTACAGGACTTGGCATATTTATTGGTGCATTAAAAACAACTGAAAAATCTAACAGTACATTGAAACTAATTGGATTGAATGAACGTGTGAAAAAATTATTTGAAATCACTGGTTTGAATGAAGTGATTGATATTCAAGCAAATGATGCAAGGGAGGATGCATAGGATGGCTATTTCTGATTTCGTTGAAATGAAATTACCGGCCAAGCCAGAGTATGTTGGAGTTGCTCGATTGACTGCTTCAGGTGTAGCAAATCGATTAGGATATTCTTATGATGATATTGAAGATATTAAGATTGCTGTAGCTGAAGCGTGTACAAATGTTGTGAACCATGCCTATGAAAAGGGGCAAGACGATGATTTTATGCACCTAAATTTTGGGATTTACGACGATCGATTAGAGCTCACTATTGCGGACCAAGGTGGAAAAATTGATATCGATAAACTCGTTCGGGAGCGTGGTCCAATCGACAGTTCTCAATCCATTCAAGATTTACAGGAGGGAGGCCTCGGGCTTTTCTTAATTGAAACATTAATGGATAAAGTGGAATACAAAGGAGATTCAGGTGTCATGATTATCATGACAAAGTTCCTGCAGAAAGATGAGGTGGAACAGCGTGACGACGGAATCTCAGAAGAGGTCTCAAAGCAATAAAGAAAAAAATAAAGAAAAAGTTTTAGCTTGGATTAAAGAATTTCAAGAAACAGGTGATGATGAGTTACAGACGAAACTTGTGCTTGAATACCAAAATCTCGTTAATGCTTTAGCCAGAAAATTTTCACGCGGTCAACGTCATGATGAAGACTTGACGCAAGTAGGTATGATCGGACTTTTAGCAGCGCTTCGAAGGTTTGACCCTGAATTTGGAAGAAGTTTTGAATCCTTTGCTGTGCCTACAATTGTCGGCGAAATTAAAAGGTTTATTCGAGATAAAACCTGGAGTGTTCACGTACCTAGGCGTATTAAAGAATTGGGTCCAAAAATAAAAGGCGCTGTAGAAGAGCTCACTAGAACTCTGCAACGATCACCAAAGGTCGATGAAATTGCAGAATACATAGGAGTTTCTGAAGAAGAAATTTTGGAAACGATGGAAATGGGGAAAAGTTATCAAGCCCTTTCTGTGGACAGATCTATCGAAGCTGATGATGAAGGCAGCGCGGTAACATTGTTGGATTTAGTCGGATCCACAGAGGACGGATACGAACAAACGGATCAGCAATTGTTACTCGAAAAGGCTTTTGTAGTACTTACAGAGCGTGAAAAAGAAATCTTACAACTCACATATTTTGAAAACTTGAGTCAAAAAGAAACAGGAGAAAAGCTGGGGATTTCTCAGATGCACGTGTCTCGTCTTCAACGAAGGGCCTTGCAAAAGTTGAGAGAATCTATCCGTATTGAACCTACGGAGGCTTTCTAATGATTGAAAATCAACGATTAAAACATGTCGATATTAGCGTTTACCATGAAGCTAAAAAGGGCAATTGGTGCTCAGGTGATGCATTTTACACAATAGAGACAGATGATTATATATTATGTGCCGTTGCAGATGGTTTAGGCAGTGGGGAGCAAGCGATGGAAGCTGCTTCTGCGGCAATGACCGAGATTAAGAATAATCATGATATGGATATTGAAACGATTATGGATCGTAGCAACAAGGTTTTATTTGGAACTCGTGGTGTGGTGTTAACGATATTAAAGTTGGACATTCAGGCAGAAATAATCGAATACAGTAATGTCGGAAATATCACATGTACTTTTTATCGACCTTCGGGAGAATTAGTTCGACCCGTTCCTTCCAGAGGTTACTTATGTGGGAAAAAGAAGACATTTAAAACGGAGCGAATTCCTTACGAGAAAGATTTGATCTTTTTTCTATACTCAGATGGTTTAATTTTTGATGCAAAATACCATTCTATATTTTCTTCGAAAGATTCGCCCACTTTAATAATTGAGCGATTCATTAATGTAATAAAAAGTTCTAATGACGATACGACGTTGCTCGTTGGTAAAGTAATCCAATAAATACTACAATAAACCGAGTCCTCGAAGTTAATTCGTTGACTGGGTTTTTTGTAGTTGAAACAAGAGAGTTGCTATATGTTTTGTTGCTTTGCTAAACCTATGGTGGTTTCTGGCAGCTTGAATAAGTATAATTTATATGTGTGATTAGTTATTAATGTGAAAAATAGTGGAATGTGTGGAAATGATGGAGGCGATGAGACCGTGGAATGGAGCAATCAGCAAGCTGAGATTCTCGTTCATGTAACTAAAACGATGAAGCTAAAGGAAAACAGTGTAAAAAGTGTTATAGAAATGTCTGAGGAAGGAAATACAGTTCCGTTTATAGCCAGATACCGCAAAGAAATGACCGGTGGGTTAGACGAAGAGCAAATAAGAGGAATTCTGGAATCTTGGGAATACGGCACTTCTCTCGCAAAAAGAAAAGAGGAAGTCGTTCGTCTAATTGAAGAACAAGGTAAGTTGACTCCTGAACTTCAAACGGGAATTATGAAAGCATCGAAATTACAAGAAGTAGAAGATCTTTATCGGCCTTATAAACAGAAACGCCGTACAAAAGCAACGATAGCTAAGGAAAAAGGATTAGAGCCATTTGCACAATGGTTATTTTCGCTCCCTGCAAGTGGCGATATTAACCAAGAGGCTTCTTCTTATATTGATGTGGAGAAGGAAGTACATACGGAAGAAGATGTGATTCAAGGGGCGAAAGATATAATAAGTGAGTACTTGTCGGATGATGCGAAGGTTCGTCAACAAATACGTCAGATGACATTTAATGACGGGGAAATTATTGCTGAGAAAAAGACGAAGGCAGAAGATGAGAAAGCTATTTTCGAAAACTATTATGACTACTCAGAATCAGTCAAAAAAATAGTCCCGCACCGAGTTTTAGCATTAAACAGAGGTGAAAAAGAAGATGTACTCAGAGTATCCATTGATGCACCGGTAGAAAGAATTATCACTTGGCTCGAGCGTTATGTATTGAATGGAAAGCACACGGTAGCAAAAGACATCTTGTTTGAAGCGCTAGAGGATGGTTACAAACGACTGATAGAGCCTTCAATCGAGCGTGATATTAGAAAAGAAGTGAACGAAAAAGCAGAAGAACAAGCCATTCATATTTTTTCGGAAAACCTCCGCAATCTTTTACTGCAACCACCGTTGAAAGGAAGAGTTGTTTTAGGAGTGGACCCTGCGTTCAGGACGGGCTGCAAACTCTCCGTTGTTGATGAAATAGGGAAAATGCTTGAAGTGGATGTAATCTATCCTACACAACCTTGGAATAAAGTCGAGGATGCAAAGGTAAAGGTTAAGAAATTAATAGCAAAACATAACGTGGAAATGATTGCAGTAGGTAACGGAACGGCTTCCAGGGAAACGGAACAATTTATTGCGGAAGTTCTAAGAGAGGTAGAAGGAGATGTGTACTACCTGATTGTCAATGAAGCTGGCGCCAGTGTTTACTCTGCATCTAAACTGGCAAAGGAGGAATTTCCATCGCTTCAGGTGGAAGAACGAAGTGCAGTTTCCATCGCCAGACGTATTCAAGATCCTTTAGCTGAACTTGTTAAAATAGATCCAAAGTCAGTTGGAGTAGGACAGTATCAGCATGACGTTACTCAATCGAGACTTAACGACAGTTTAACGTTTGTTGTTGAGACAGTAGTAAACAAAGTCGGTGTGAATGTTAACACGGCATCAGTATCACTTCTTCAATATGTCTCCGGCTTGTCGAAAAGTGTTGCCAACAATATCGTGAAACAAAGAGAAGAAGCAGGGAAATTCACCACTCGCACACAGCTGAAAAAGGTTCCGAGACTCGGGGCGAAAACATATGAACAAAGTGTCGGATTTATGAGAATTATTGATGGAGAACAACCACTCGATCGAACGTCTATCCACCCGGAAAGCTATCCGGTCACGAAAAAGATAATGAAAGAATTAAATATATCGCAGGAAGACTTAGGAACGGAAACAGCAAAAGAAAAGCTTTCGAATCTCCATGTCAGAGAAATTGCTGAGCGGTATGAAATAGGTGTACCAACGTTGCAGGATATATTTGATGCACTTTCCAGTCCAGGAAGAGATCCTCGTGACGATGTGCAAAAACCATTGTTGAAAAAAGATATATTATCCATGGGTGATCTCTCGAAAGGATTGGAATTAGAAGGAACAGTAAGGAATGTCGTTGATTTCGGTGCCTTCGTAGATATTGGAGTGAAGCAAGATGGCTTAGTTCATATTTCCAAGCTAGCTAACCGTTTCATTAAGCATCCGATGGAAGTTGTTTCCGTAGGAGATGTTGTAACGGTCTGGGTAGATGAAGTGGATGAAAAGAAAGGTAGAATTGCTTTAACAATGCTTCAAGAAAAAGAGTAGTTAATTTATGTAAAAAAGATCACTCCTAAGAATAAAAGGA